>CAZZZY010000695.1:0-3795 GCA_964658545.1 uncultured Acetobacteraceae bacterium
CGAGTGTTTGCCTCAGTAGTGATTCATACCGTAGATAGCGGTTGAGAAAATACTTGCAGCGTAAACTAACAATTGACTCAAAAATTCTTGGAGAAGATAGATATGCAAACCAAACAACTTGGCAATTCGGAGCTTCGCATTACCCCAATCGGCTTTGGTGCCTGGGCGATTGGTGGAGGTGGCTGGACTTTTGGTTGGGGAGCGCAAGATGATCAAGAATCGATTGCAGCGATTAATCGCGCTCTCGATCTCGGCGTTAATTGGATTGACACCGCAGCTATCTATGGTCTGGGGCATTCGGAGGAAGTTGTTGCTAAAGCACTCAAAGGTCGATCTAGTCGCCCCTACATTTTCACTAAATGCTCAATGATCTGGGATGAAAAGGGCAAAATTGGTCACAGCCTGAAGGCGGATTCTGTGCGGCGAGAGGTTGAAGCCAGTTTGCGCCGACTCGACATTGAAACCATCGATCTCTACCAAATCCACTGGCCTAACCCTGACTCAGAAATTGAAGAAGGTTGGACAACTCTGGCGAAGCTAAAAGATGAAGGTAAGGTTCGCTATATCGGGGTTTCAAACTTCAATGTAGAACAGTTAAAACGTATCCAGGAGATTGCACCAGTTACCTCATTGCAACCACCTTATTCACTGGTTAAGCCCGATGTCGAAAATGAGATTTTACCTTTCTGTAAGGAAAATAACATTGGTGTGATTGTGTATTCACCGATGCAATCGGGCTTACTTACAGGAAAAATGACCCCTGAGCGGATTGCCAATTTCCCAGATGATGATTGGCGCAAAAACAATAATGAATTTCAGGAGCCACGTCTATCTCGTAACCTGAAGCTAGTCGAGGTGTTGCAGCACATTGGTAAGCAACACGATCGCTCTCCTGGTGAGGTGGCGATCGCTTGGACTTTAAATAATCCGGCGGTGACGGGGGCGATCGTTGGCGGACGCAATCCCAAGCAGGTGGAAGGAATCATCGCGGCTGGGGAATTTCGCCTCAATCAGCAGGAGCTAGATCAAATTGGCGCTTTCCGGCGCGAGAATCCATAAAAGAGGGCTGACGTAAACTTTGAATAGTAGCGATCGCATATTTCGCTACAATATCAATCTCCTCTTGGGTATTAAACCGTCCAATACCAAACCGCACTGAGGCATAAGCTAGCTGTTGAGGGTGTCCCAGTGCTGTCAGAACACTGGAGGGGGCAGTATTTGCCGAAGAGCAAGCAGAGCCAGAAGAAACCGCCATTACTGGCTGCAATCCTAGCAAAAGCGCGGCTCCATCCACCCCCTCAACACTGATATTCAAGTTTCCCGCCAATCGCTGTTGGGGGTGTCCGTTGAGGTGAATTCCTTCAAGTTGCGAAAGCTGCTCCCACAAGCTTTGTCTTAACTGAGTGAGGCGTTGGGTTTCTGTGGCTTGTTCTGCCAAAGCGATTTCTACAGCTTTCCCAAAGCCGACAATTTGCGGTGTATACAATGTACCAGAACGCATCCCCCGTTCATGTTTGCCACCGTGTTGCTGGGGAGCCAGTTGCACTCTGGGGTCGCGCCTGCGGACGTACAGCGCCCCAATGCCCTTTGGCCCAAATACTTTGTGTGCTGTTAGCGACATCAAGTCAATTTTCATCGCTTGCACATTTAGGGGAATTTTACCAATAGCTTGAGCTGCATCGGTGTGGAAAATGATATTGCGATCGCGGCACATTTCCCCAATTTCAGCTATAGGCTGTAACACGCCAATTTCGTTATTTGCAGCCATCACTGATACCAAAGTTGTCTCAGGACGGAAAGCTTTTTTTAACTCAGTTAAATCTATCAGTCCATCTTTTTTAACTGGTAGAATAGTAATTTCAAAACCGAGAGTTTTTAAATAATTACAAGGGTCAAGAACTGCATTATGTTCAGTGGCAACAGTAATAATATGCTGACCTTTTTTAAAATAAGCTTCGGCAACACCTTTAATAGCTAAATTATTAGCTTCTGTTGCACCACTTGTAAAAACAATTTCTTCAGGGGTGGCATTAATTGCTACTGCTAAAATCTCTCGCGTTTGTTTGACAGCAGCTTCTGCTTCCCACCCATAAACATGACCAATACTAGATGGGTTGCCAAACTTTTCTGTGAAGTATGGGAGCATTACTGCTAATACCCGTTCATCTACGGGTGTAGTAGCATGGCAATCGAGGTATATAGGACGAATAGACATAATTCTTAACTCAAAATCTGACTCAATTTTTTTAATATACTTAGAACCTGATACAGTTCACTTTTCCGTTTCAAAAGTGTAAATTCATCAGACAAGGCATACTTTGGTATATTTTCTTTAGTAAGTTTTACAAAAATGAAATTACTACCATTTGTTACCAATCCAAAAGTAGGTTTGTCTTGACTAGGATTAGCCAGCATATAAACAAGTGCTTGAGGTATGGCTTCTAAAAGAGAAAAGCTAGACCTTTTAGATTCAATTACTAACAACCAGAATTGTTCTTGAATAACTAAAAAATCAATTTTACCTCTAATAACTTCTCCTTCATCTTCCGCAGAAATTTCTATTGATTGCTCACCTCTCATATAAAAAGGCTCATCATAAAATCCAGCTAAATTGAGTAAAGGAGATAATATTACTAATTTTACCGTTTCTTCTGACAAAGGAGGACGCTTAACTAAACGGAGAAAATGAAGTTTTACTCTGTCTAAATCTTGCTTTTCTAAATCTGTAATTTCTGGTAAATTTTCAAACCATTCTGTGAAAAATGCCTCATCTTCGGCTAGCTGTAGACTAAATCTTGACTCCAAATAGGCAAGCCCGACATTGTGTGCTTGGATAAATTGAACCATAATTTATGCAACTCTATATACTATTTAAACAAAACCTAGTTCTGTTTGGCATAACCCTAACAATTCCTGTGCTGAGTAGACTCTTTGACTTGAATCATAGACAACACAAGACCATTTTTTGGCAAACTGACACGCAAATTCTAGCGCTAGTTGCTCACTTCCTGAAGTTTTGCTGACATCAAGTAGAATGTGAGTCTGAGGTTTAGCTGTAAGTTTCTGAGTTATGAGTTCAAATCAGAGTTTGATATCAACTTTTGAACTTGCTTCAACTTTCGAGCAGTTTGGGTTGTTACTTCGATGATAGCGTTACTGGTTTCCACATCGATTTCACCGACTTCGCCATTTAGACCCACTGTTTTATTAAAACTCACTAAATCAAACCCTGCCTGGATGATAGCATTAGCTACTTTGCCTTCCAGAACTTTTTGAGGATTGACTGATTTCAGTGCATCGGCGATCGCTTGCTCAAATAGGCTGCTCACATCCTGCTTTATTACTATAAATATGCTTCACGTAGCATTGCTGTAACTATACCTGCATCCACTCGTGTTTGCCTGACTCATTTGGAACTTTACGTGGCTGCTAATTCCTGCAATTTAGTTAAAACTGCCTGAGCATGACCTTTGGCTTTTACGTTCGGCCAAGTATAGACAATCATTTTATCAGGTGAAATGAGAAATGTTGACCGAGCCACACCCATATATTCTTTGCCCATAAATTTTTTTAAACGCCAAGCACCGTAGGCTTCTGTCAAAATATGTTCTGGGTCACTCAACAGAGTGATTGACAAGTTATGTTTGCTGATAAATTTACAATGGGACTTACCCAAATCTGGACTTACACCTAAGATTTTTGCTCCCAGTGCGCTGAAGTCTTGATACAACTCGGTGAAATCTGTGGCTTCGGTGGTACAGCCTGGTGTGTCATCTTTGGGGTAGAAGTAGAGGA
>CAZZZY010000696.1:0-3790 GCA_964658545.1 uncultured Acetobacteraceae bacterium
GAAGAATTACAGTCTCGACTCGAAGAATTGTCTGAGAAAAAGAAAGCTGGATTGCTAACCACAGAAGAAGATGCTGAATTGGCAGGCATATTGGAACTGGATAGAATTTTTACCTTGCTTAATGCCAAAATCATTTCTGAATCATGACAGTTAATGATGCAACCAAAAAATTAGTCAGACAAAGAGCAAAATTTCTTTGTGAATATTGTCATTCTTTAGAAGAAGCGAGTGCTGCTCTATTTTCTATTGACCATATTATCCCACAGTCTCTTAAAGGTTCGGATGACCCTGATAACCTGGCGTTAGCTTGTCAGCGCTGTAACGGATATCGCTACAATTTCACCACTGGAATTGATCCAGATACAGACCAGATGCTACCTTTGTTTAATCCACGTCAGCAAAAGTGGTCTGACCACTTTATTTGGTCAGCAGATGGTCTAACAATTATTGGCATTAGTTCTGTAGGACGAGCTACAAGTAATCGTTTAGACCTCAATGATGAACGTCATAATGAAGGCTCTATTGTCAAAGCTCGTCGTCTTTGGCTCAAAGGTGGTTGGCATCCACCGGATGAAGACCCGCGACAACTTAAAAAGTTTTGATTTGCAATTTCTTTAACTGTAGAAGTGCATCACTCAAGCAATGGCGTAGT
The DNA here is from genome assembly GCA_964658545.1 of uncultured Acetobacteraceae bacterium. GTDB lineage: Bacteria > Cyanobacteriota > Cyanobacteriia > Cyanobacteriales > Nostocaceae > Nostoc. The sequence continues at coordinate 653 of CAZZZY010000696.1, forward strand.
CCATCGCCTCCTCAATCGATTTCTCATGAGTGATTGCCGAAGCCCTGCTGTTGACAGTACAGGTAGTGGGCTTGAGTAATCTCCAAGTCACAAGATGGAGTTTTTCAAGTAAAAATATATGAGTAATACTGAATTTCATCCTTGCCCAATTTGTTCGACCCCAACTCGATATTTTCCAAGATATCCACGTGCAGTTTGCGATAATTGCTATAGCAAAGCAAGTGATGCTCAGGGACGAAAATTGAGTTTTTTTAATACCTCAATGAGTGGAGGATTTGAGGGAGTTATAACTGAAACTAAAGAGAAGTACGAAAGCCATATTTGCTATATTGATGGGGTAAAATGCTGCGCTGATGAAGCTCGGTTTGGCGGGATTGTGATTGAAACGATGATAAATGATAATTTTTCTAATCACTAGGAAACCGTATTTATATTATTAATTTATACTCAGTATTTGACTGTGGTCTATCAGATTAGGTGCGATCGCGTCCCATCCAATGGGAACCATGTTATGTAATTGCGTTCCTTGGCACCATGAAATTATTGCATTTTCTCAAATCCAGACCAGTCATTATAGTTTTAGCAATTGCAGTAAACATCACTGGTATTGATGTACATTCTTCTAGTTCAAATCTTCCCATAGGCAAGAGTACAATTACTCAGTCCCAACTACAGATTCAACTTGTTCACACACTGACTGGGCATAAAAAAGTGACTTTTGGTGTTCGAGCAGTTGCGATTAGCTCAGATGGGGAAACCCTGATTAGTGCAGGTAGAGATGATACAATTAAATTCTGGAATTTACGTACTGGGAAATTGTTGCGTAGTTTAGACGCTCACTCAGATGGTGTTACTTCAATTGCGATTAGTCCAGATGGTAAGCGGATTGTAACTGGTGGGATAAGCACCCCAACAATGAAGGTTTGGGATTTACGCACTTTTCTTATGCTAAAAGGCGACAGTGGGCATACCCAACCAGTAGAAACCGTTGCGATTAGTTCAGATGGTAGATTGATTGCTAGTGGCAGTGACGATGGCACAATTAAGCTTTGGGATTTACACACGCTTAAGCTGCTTGATACCATTCCTGCACACTCAGGATTTGTGAGTAAAGTTGCATTTAGCCCTGATATGCAAACCCTTGTGAGTAGTGGGGGTGGCGATGATAATACAATTAGGCTGATTGATTTACAAACCAAAAAAACACGCCATATTCTCAAAGGACACAAAACTGGAGTTGATGCTATTGCCATTACTCCAGATAGCAAAAAGCTTGTTAGTGGTAGTTTTGGCCAGCTAGTTTCTCGAAATCGTGCGATTAGTACTCTAAAGTTATGGAATCTTCAAACTGGAAAACTGCTGCATGAGTTTACTGATAATTTTAATTCAGTTGATGCTATTGCCATTAGCCCCGATGGAAAAATTCTGATTTGCGGCAATTATGATGGCAGTATTAAACTGTGGAGCTTAGAGACTTTAAAGCCGTTGCATACCTTTCAAGATGGTTCCAGTTCTGTTTTAGGGCTTGCTTTGAGTTTGGATGGTAAAACCCTCGTTAGTAGCAATGAGGATAGCATTATACATATTTGGCAAATTAAATAACTGCATTTGCCCTATTTTGGGTGAATGGGAACTCCTAAAAGGAGAAGCTGGTTAGGGATACAGAACTTAACTTTAACTATCGATATTCTCGCTCAAAAAGTACGACTAATTTCAAAGTAAAATTTTCACCAGTTTTTAGAGTTGCTAGGGAAGCCCAGAATAAAGGTAGTATCTGAAAATGATGAAATCCCCAAGAAGTTATTACGATGCTGAGTTTGGACAGATTATATTGGAAGATAACTATTGGACTTTAGCACAATGTGCTGTTTTGGGCGATCGCCGTGTACGGATTTGTGTGGATTTTGAACAGGGGCAGATTGGGGAACTTTCATCACTTCAGCGTGAAGCTATTCGGCAAGCTCTAGCCTTGTCACGTGATGTTTTACACGTCACTGCTCCTCTGGTGCTGCAAAATTATGATGTATATCGTGACATGATTGGAGATGAGTCAATGCCACTGTTGGCTAATCCCATTCAGGTCTGGGATCAAGTCACTTTCTCATATATTTATGTGGAGTATGACTTAGATATTGCTACCTTTAAGTTGATAGCTGAGTGTGACTGGGAGCCAGAACACGGCTTAGAAGTACGCTTTCGCAATGGAGTAGCAGACGATGCAGATCAGATAGGTGAAACAGGACGGTAAAAACTATATAGCTTGGCATAAAACCGTGGTGAATTGAAGCATCGCGCTTATATACTGCGATCGCTGCCAGAGGAACGAAATATCGATTGCCTATTGAACGTTTCCTAGCTGTTTTGTAGTACCTATGGATAGATATCCTATCTCTTTTGACTGAATATGAAAGTGGATTTACCTAACCAAAAGTGCAACAGTTACAACAGTCAAACATTTAGGGAAACGAAATGGTAATTATCTAGTGTGCCAAATCGACACACTATTAGTCGTGCATTGTTAATTTTCGTATGTTGCTAGAAATTATTCATTTTCCTCTTTCCTAACTAGAGGTAGTAATGCTAGATTTTCTGCAATACTTCGGTTATGGTGTTTTTTGGATGAGCAGGCAAAAAACTATTAAAGTGAGGCGAACGCGCTTCACTGCCCTTTGAGCGTGATTGCTATCTTCCCAACGTCTCAGCCAATGGCCCTTTTAGGGAGACAGCTTTGACTTGTCGCCCAAAATCAGTATCATCTGAAATTTTATGCGAAAAATTATTATTGGGGTTATGGGGAGAGGAGAAAATGCGACAGCAAATGATTTACAAAATGCTTATATATTAGGTCAATTTATTGCCAAACAAGGATGGGTTTTACTCACTGGTGGTAGAAATGTAGGGGTAATGGATGCAGTAAGTAAAGGTGCAAAATCTGCTGATGGTTTAACTATTGGTATTCTTCCAGGTGAAAATCAGGATGGTATGTCCTCTTGGGTGGATATTGCTATTTTCACAGACATGGGTAATTCTAGAAACAATATTAACGTTCTTACCAGTGATGTGGTAATTGCTTGCGGGATGGGTGCAGGAACCGCTTCAGAAATTGCTCTAGCTTTGAAAGCCAATAAGCAAGTAATT
>CAZZZY010000697.1:0-3780 GCA_964658545.1 uncultured Acetobacteraceae bacterium
TGACTACAGTGGCGCCATCTATAAGCTCACCTACACGCCGAGATAAAACAGGAGTCAGCCCCTTCGGGGAAGTCAAAAGTCAAAAGTCAGGAGTCAGGAGTCAGAATTCAGAATTCAGAATTTGTGAATACTCTATCCCTTTATGGGTAGAGTTTTAAGGCGAGAATATTTTAATTTTTTTCGCCCACCAGGGGCGAGGTTTTAACCATTATTCATTACCCACTCGTACAGAATTCATACTGAATTCTGACTCCTGAGTTCTGAATTCTTCTTATAAAACTTGATTAAATAAATGTAATTCCAACATCTTAAATCATCTTTATGATTGCAAAAATATTAATCCTGTTATCACAATAAACCATTCAAAATATCTTTGTAATCTATCTTAGATATAAAATAGCAAAGGGTGTATTTGTCCTTTAGACCTTTGATAGATGCGGCATATTTTTAGAAGAATCTGCAACTATCATTAGTCATAAAAAAAAGTTTACAACTTTAATTTAGTAAAATGATATAAAAAGTAGATAGAAATTTTTGACTAATGTTATTATGCAATAAACTCATGAGGTATATCATTCAGATCAATTATGAAATTAGCCACACAACCCACGGTAAAAACTCTAGGGGACTACGCCTACCAAGCGATTCAAAAACACATTAAGAAAACCTTTAAGTGGGAAAAATCAGTCAAGAAAGATGAAGATCCAGAAGCGCTGCATCAAATGCGAGTGGGTATGCGTCGCTTACGCACGGCCGTAACTAGGTTTGGACTAGCAGTGGATTTACCAAAACCAATCAGCGATAAAAATATCGGTAAAATAGCTCGTCGTCTTGGTAATCTGCGAGATTTAGACGTACTCAAAGAAAGTTTGGAAAACAATTACAAACCAAACTTACCCCGCAAAGAACAGGAATATCTACAAACAGCTTTCACCGCTTTAGCTAAACAACGTGACGATGTACTATCGAGTGTGCAGAAAACGTTAAAAGATGAATCTTACAAGTCTTTAAAAGAGGCATTGGATAAATGGTTAGATAAACCCAATTATCAGCCTTTTGCATCCGTTCCTATCCAGCAAGTACTACCAGATTTACTTTTGCCAGAAGTAAGTAACTTTTTACTACATCCCGGTTGGCTAGTTGGCACTAAACTTATAGGCTCAGAACTGAAAATCCAGAACAACTGGGAAGCAAAAGAGATAGAAAAACAATTGGCAACACGAGGCGAAATTCTTCATAGTTTGCGAAAGGAAGCTAAACGTATCCGCTATCAGATGGAGTTGTTTACTGAATTATACAGTGATTCTTACGCAGCTTATATTACAGAAGTGAAAAGTATCCAAGAAATTTTGGGTACGATGCAAGATAGTGTCGTCTTAAGTGACTCGCTTGCCAATGTATTCAAATCAGAAATTCAGACTGAGTTGCCTACCCTTGCTACTTTATTAACTGAAAATCGTTACCAGTCGTGGCAGCAGTGGCAACCCTTGCAAGAACGGTATTTTAAAGCTGAAACCAGACATAGCTTTCATTTAGCAATACTGCACCCGCTCTCAGGAGTCATATAAAATTTCTTCTTTATTGGGCAAGGATTCGGCTAAGGAGCAGACAATTGAATAGGAGCCTCTATATGGGAGAGGGAGTTTGAAATTCTGGCTCCCCTTCTTCCAAATATGGGAGAAGGGGTTGTGGGATGAGGGCAAATCCTTTATGGTGCTGGGTTTGGAGACTGAGCATGAACTATATCTAACTCTTCCAAAATGTCTTTATTGAGAACTACATCTACGCTTTCCAAATTCTCTCTGAGTTGTTCCAGTGTTGTAGCACCAATGATTGTGCTAGATACAAACCAACGACTCCGCACAAATGCTAAGGCCAAATGCGCTGGACTTAGTTGATGGCGCTTGGCAATTTGCACATAAGCTGCTACTGTTTCACTGACTTTTGGTTTTAAGTAGCGTTGACCAAAATTTTCAAATAAACTGACTCTTGCTTTCTCTGGTTTGCCATTTAGGTATTTGCCAGTCAAGAAGCCAAATGCTAAAGGACTATAAGCTAGTAACCCAATTTCTTCGTAATAAACTGCTTCTGCTAATGCGCCGTCAAATACTCGATTCAGCAAGTTGTAAGCATTTTGAATTGAAACAACTTTGGGCAATCCTAACTGTTTAGCAGCGTTACTAAATTGGGCGACTCCCCAAGGGGTTTCATTACTCAAACCGATATAGCGAATTTTACCTGCCTTTATTACGTCGGCAAAAACTTCTAGCTGTTCAGTGATGGGAATCGTTTTTCCCACCTGAGCCGGATCGAATACCGTTTGCCCAAACCGTGGCACGTAGCGATCTGGCCAGTGGATTTGATATAGATCAATATAATCCGTTTGTAATCTTTTTAGACTATCATCCACAGCTTGTTTGATATTATCACGGTCAATTGCTTCGGCTCCACCACGTAACCATTTAAAGCCGCGACCAGGCCCCGCAATTTTAGTAGCTATAATAAGTTGATCTCTTTGTTGATGCTTTAACCATTCCCCAATGTAAGTTTCAGTTAACCCATAACTTTCGGCACTAGTTGGAACTGGGTACATCTCCGCCGCATCAATAAAGTTGACTCCTTGAGCAATAGAATAATCTAGCTGTTCATGAGCTTCTTCGATGTTATTTTGCTTTCCATAAGTCATTGTGCCCAGACAAATTTCAGAAATCTTTAATTCACTCTTGCCAAGTTGCTTGTACTTCATGTTTTTGTATTAGTCTTAAGTTGAAAAATCTGATTTTTTAATAATCTATCACATAAAATTGTATTCCAGGCTAATCTAGCTTTGAATGCAATTTTGGCGGACTAATTTTTCTATTTCTGGCAATTTTCTATAAAAAATAATAGAGCCAGCAATACAACACAATGCTCCAAATATTAAAGCAATTTTTGCATTACTTACACTCGCTAATCCACCTATAAATAAATTACCAAAAGGAATTATTCCCATTACAGACATATTATAGAGGCTCATAATTCGACTTGCTATGCAGTCACTACATTGGGCTGAGGTTTATTTTTTTGATTTTAATCTGTCTGTAGATAGATGCAATGTTGTGAGCATCATCAATGCCACGATGATGTGTGCCTTTCAATTCTATCCCTAGCTCATTAAGAGCTTGTGCCATACCAAATTTTTTAGATACGCCAAGATATTTTGAAAATTCCTCTTTAATATTTATGTGTTCTGAAGTAAAAGGATAAGGGAAATTATGAAACGTGCAATCTTGAATAAACTGCTTTTTGTCGTAATTACCCCAAGAACAAAAAATATAATTAGGAAATAAATCCATCCATTCTTTGAATCGAGAAATTGCCTCTAAAAATTTTGGTGCTTCGTCAACGTCTTGTTGACGAATAGTAGTCAATTCGGTGCAAAAAGCTGTCAGTTGCGGATGTCTCATAGGTTGAATGAATTGCTGAAACTCTGAATCAATTTCCCACGTTGCTCGATTGAGCATCACCGCACCAATTTCGATGATTTCCATTTCGTGACGGGGAATAGTCCCACTGTCACAGCACGTAGCCTCCAGATCGATTATCAAATAATAGTGGGATATTTTAGTTTTCATGTTAATTCATCAGTATTTACCACTGATATTGGTAATTATTTATACTTTACAGTCTGGCATAAGATATAGCAGATTGCAACAGGCGTGAGGTACAGATGATTTTAAATTGCTCATTGGTGTCTACTTTTGCCACAGATAGCTTATTTGCTGGCTTTCATACCCGCCT
>CAZZZY010000698.1:0-3773 GCA_964658545.1 uncultured Acetobacteraceae bacterium
TTCGTAGTAAGGACTTTAGTCCTTATATTCTAAGCACTAAAGTGCTTACTACAAAGCCTCAAAACTAGCTTGACACAGTACTAGTCGCCACAAAAACTCCTACCCCAAAGCCCCTCAAATCATCTGATTTAGTTCTTCTCAGGGGTCTACCCTTGGGTATAGGTGGAATTGAACGGCGGTCATTGTAAGGCATAGGAATGTACTGCACGGTGGGTACAAATCCATACATAAATAAAATGGGGCAGTCCGATGGTTACGGGCAGCCCCATTTTTATTGTTTCTTCTAAAATCACACTCAGTAAAAAGGAATTACGAATTATGTTAGCGAGTCTGCGTACTCTTGCACAAAAGCAAGCTACGCACAGCGTCTCTTAGAGAGCATCATTACGAATTACCCCCGTCGCCAAATCTTGATAGTGTCATCATCACTACCACTCACTAGGGTTTGGCCATCAGGACTGAAGACGACGCATCGAACATAGCTGGAATGCCCTGTAAGTGTGCTAATTTCTTTACCACTGTGTAAATGCCACAATTTAATTGTGTTGTCCCAACTGCCACTAGCGAGAAATTGCCTATCTTGGCTAAAAGCAACTGACCAAACTGAATCAGAATGACCAATGAGAGTGCGAATTTCTCTGCCTGTGTTTACATACCACAATTTAATTGTGTTGTCACCACTGCCACTAGCGATAATTTCTCCATCATGGCTGAAGGTGATACAGTTGACAAAGAAAGAATGACCTGTAAATGTGTAGATGTTTTTGCCCGTGTATACTTGCCACAGTTTAATGGTGTAGTCATTACTACTACTTGCCACAAGCTGTCTATCTTGGCTGTTCGTCGTTGTAGCTGTTCTCGGAGAGTAAGCGATTGACGAAACTGAGTCAGAATGACCTGTGAGAGTTTGGATTTCTATACCAGTGTTTACTTGCCACAATTTAATTGTGCAGTCAGCACTACCACTAGCCAGAAGTTTGCCATCTGGACTAAAAGCAACGGAATTAACCCAATTGGTATGACCGTTGAGAGTGCGAATTTCTTTCCCTGTGTTTACATCCCACAATTTGATTGTATTATCCCAACTACCGCTAGCCAAGATCCCCCAGTTCAAATCTGTGATTCCCGCAGATTTGCCCGACTCCCCTTGATAAGAAAGCTTTGGTGAGATTGGGCTAAAGGCCACGGAATGAACCATACTAGAATGACCATAAGACCAGCGACCCAGTTGACGCACTAGCTTGCCAGTACCCAGTTGCCAAAGTTTGATAGTCTTGTCGTTGCTGCCACTAGCAATCAATTGCCCATCTGGGCTAATGGCGATCGCGTGAACCATACTAGAATGACCTCTAAGGGTCTGTACACATTGCCAGCTATGCTGATCTAATACAACAGGTGGAGATGGTTTTATTCTAGGTGTTATCACCAGGGTAGATGTTATTGGTACTATATTATTTACAGTCTCAGATCCCAATAAATTCAACCACTCCTGCACAGATTGGGGACGATAGGTTGACTCCAAATCCATGCCGCACATAATAGCTTGATTTACCCTATTGCTGATGTTGGGATTAAAATATTGTGGTGGTTCTAAATTAATATTGTGACGTCGATCATCTGCACTCGTAGGTATAACTGCGGTCAGTAAATTATACAAAGTAGCAGCTAAGGCGTAGATATCAATGTATTCTCCTCGTGGTGCTTCTGATTCATACTGCTCAGGTGGGGCAAAACCAGGAGTACGATACACTGTATGTCTTTGAATTACATTGGGAATAAATTCTCTAGCAATGCCAAAGTCTATCAGCACTGCTTCTGATTTATCAATACGGATCATGATGTTGCGTGGTTTGAGATCCCGATGCAACAGTCCTTTAGAATGGATTAATGTCAAAGCATCACCAATTTGCCGGATGTAGAGCAACGCTTCCGCTTCTGATAGCACCCCAACCCGTCTTAGGTACTGTCCTAAGTCTTCACCTTCGATGTACTCCATCACCATACAAGGCAAATTGCCATCATCAAAGATGGTTTCTATCTGTACTATGTGAGGATGGTGACACACAGCTAGCCTAACTGCTTCATCACGGAAGTCTTGCCGTAACTTGTTTCGGTGGAGTATCCAGGCGGGGTGGTTCAGGATTTCTTCTTTGAGGGTTTTAATCACTCGTAGTTGATTCCGTTGATTTCTGGCAAGGTAAGTAATGCCAATTCCGCCTTCACCTAGTTGGCTTTCAATAATGTAGCGTCCCCCGAATAAAGACTTTCCTGCATTCCACACCATTAGTAATATTTGACAATTGCTGGTATTTATTTTGGCACGGGAGCAAAACAGACAATAGGAATTTTTGGGAATTCTGTTTGAATTGCTGTTGTAGCTTTTTGAAACTTAGTTACTTAGAGAACATTTTCATTAACCTCAATAATTACTAATAGTATAAAGTTGGGTATACCCTAATAGTTTTAGCTAAACTATGCACTTGACAACCAAATATGAGAGTTAAACGATGACGTTCACTATATTTGTTCATAATAATTTGACTTGTAAGTAATCTGTAATTATGCTAAAAAATCTGAATTTGAAACAAAAATTTACAATTCTGTTACTGGTAATTCTGACATTCGGTCTAAGCTTGAGTGGATTTGCTCTTTCTTCCCTGCTCAGGGAAAACGCGAAACAAGATATTAGCTCAACAGCTCTCATGCTCATACAAACTATGAGTTCTATTCGTAAATACACCAGTACTCAAGTGAATCCAGAGCTAGCTGATAAATTGGCTACTGAGTTTTTGCCGCAAAGTGTGCCTGCATACTCAGCACGAGAGGTATTTGAGATTTTACGGAAAACAGCAGACTACCGTGATTTTTTTTATAAAGAAGCAACTCTCAATCCTACAAATCTTCGGGATAAAGCTGACGGTTTTGAGACGGAAGTTGTAGAAAGGTTCAGAAGTAAATCAGACCTTAAAGAAGTGAGTGGATTTCGCTCACTTCCTGGTGGGGATATCTTTTATATTGCTCGTCCGCTACCAATTTCTGAAGAAAGCTGTCTGAAGTGTCATAGCATACCCGCAGCTGCACCTCAAAGTATGATTACTCTTTATGGTACAGCTAATGGATTTGGGTGGAAGCTGAATGAAATTGTCGGTGCTCAGATTTTATCAGTACCAGCGAATAATGTCATCAGCAAAGCAAATCAGTCTTCCTTGGTAATTATCCTAATTGTATCAACTATATTTATAGCAACTATCCTGTTAGTCAACTTGTTCTTGAATCGACAAGTTGTTCTACCTCTCAAACGCATGACTCGCATAGCCGAAGAAGTTAGTACGGGACACATGGAAGTTGAATTTGAGCAGATGTCTAATGATGAAATCGGTAATTTAGCTAAAGCCTTTAAACGGATGCAGTTAAGTTTAGAAATGGCAATGAAAAGAATCAAACGCACCCAAGGAGGTACAGGAGATTAAATTCAAAATTCAAAATGACGCTCTCTACGAGACGCTAAAAGCGTAGCTTGCTTCCCTGAAAGGGTACGCAGACTCTCGAAGAGAAGCCATGCCGTTCGCGTAGCGTCTCGTAGAGAAGGCTTTACGCTGCGCTAACAAAATTCAAAATTCAAAATGAATAGAGCATAAGGTTTTCAGAAATTTTGAATGGTATGTCTATTTACGCCGTGGTGTACTAGGGAACATCCAACTAAACAGTATGTTGACTTCTGTTTTCTAGGCTAAAAGCAATTATAGAGTGAAAATTCAGGAGTGCTGAGTGCG
>CAZZZY010000699.1:0-3772 GCA_964658545.1 uncultured Acetobacteraceae bacterium
ATTAGTCATTAGTCATTAGTCTATAGTCAAAAGCTGTGAACTGCTCGATAAATCAAGTTACAGACAAGGGGGAAAATCCTGCCACAGCGTAAATAAGCCACCCATTTTAAATGGCTAAAACCCTTACGTAAAAGTAATTAAGAATTAGGAATTAGGAATTACGCCTTGCGGTACTAGTACAATACGGCGTAAATAAGCTACCCATTTTAAATGTCTAAAACCCTTACGCAATGGTAATTACGAATTACGTTAGCGACGCGAAAAGCGAGTCCGCGGACTCCTACGGAGAAGCGAGCTACGCTTTTCGCGTCTCGTAGAGAGCGTTATTACGCCCTACGGTACTAGTGAGTATGGATAATTTTTTGCTGTCTGTGACTTAAGACATTGACAAATGGCTAATAACAAATAACAAATAACTAATAACGGATGACCAATGACTATGAAATTACTAGTTAGCAACGACGACGGCATTTCTGCCTTGGGGATTCGTACCCTAGCCAACTACTTGGCAGAGGCAGGTCATGATGTTAGTGTAGTTTGCCCAGATCGAGAGCGATCGGCAACTGGACACGGATTAACTCTTCACCAACCCATTCGCGCCGAAATTGTGGAGTCAATTTTTCATCCTGCTGTCAAAGCTTGGGCTTGCGATGGTACGCCTTCAGATTGCGTCAAATTGGCGCTGTGGGCTTTGCTCCCGACTCCCCCTGATTTGGTTCTCTCTGGCATTAATCAAGGTGCGAATTTAGGAACTGAAATCCTCTATTCCGGCACCGTTTCGGCGGCAATGGAAGGTCTAATTGAAGGCATTCCCAGTGTAGCGCTAAGTCTTATTAGTCACACATCTAAAGACTTTCAACCTGCTGCTAAGTTTGCCAAAATTCTCGTAGACCAATTAGCCAAAAAACCACTACCAGATTTAATGTTGCTCAACGTCAATATTCCTGCTGTGAAGTGGGAAGAAATTGCCGGTGTTACTCTTACCCGTCAAGGAGTGCGGCGTTACATTGATGTATTTGATAAACGAGTTGATCCTCGTGGAAAAACTTACTACTGGTTAACCGGAGAAGTGATTGAGGATGTGGAACCTCCAATCGGGTTAGATCTGCCTCAAAATGTACCGACCGACGTATATATTACACGTAAAAACCACATCAGTGTCACTCCTTTACAATACAATCTTACTTACGCAACTGGACTAGATAAATTATCTGATTGGGAATTCAATTTTCCGTGAATCATTTGATTTATCAGGACAAAACTGGGGTTATTCAAATGCATCCGAGAAAAATTTAGGCTATAACGTAGGGGCACTCTTGAAAAAACCGATACACATTTACTCTAAAAACTGGATAATTCTCCCTGACAGTATTTTATCCACATTTACACAATCAGCCAGAAACAGGGTATGCTGTTTTACCAAGAAATCCTCCCTCTACCAAAATCGGTAAGACAGCATAAACTTAGACCAAATAAGTAACAATTTTTCCAAAAATCGCCCGCTCAGTCCAGCAAGCAACACCCATGTCTAGGATAGAGAACCAATTTACCGTACAATTTTGGGGCGTTCGCGGCAGCATCCCCAGTCCAGGGCTACACACTGTTCGTTACGGCGGTAATACCCCTTGCATATCAATGCAAGCGGGCGATAAACGCTTAGTTTTCGATGCTGGCACGGGACTACATGTTTTGGGGCAATCTTTGTTGCGCCAAATGCCGTTAGAAGCTCACATATTTTTTACCCACTCTCACTGGGATCATATGCAGGGTTTTCCCTTCTTTACCCCAGCTTTTGTGAAGGGGAATGACTTTCATATCTACGGGGCGATCGCGCCTGATGGTTCTACCATAGAACAGCGCCTCAACGATCAAATGTTGCACCCGAACTTTCCCGTACCCTTGCAGATTATGCAAGCCAATTTAAAGTTCTACGACATTCGACCGAGGCAACCAATCCACATCGATGACCTTACCGTAGAAACAGCACCTTTAAACCATCCAGGTGAAGCCGTAGGATACCGCGTCAACTGGCGTGGTGGTGCTGCTGTGTATATTACCGATACCGAACATTTTCCTGATCGACTCGATGAAAATGTACTGAGGCTAGCTCGTAATGCTGATATTCTGATTTACGATTCCACCTACACAGACGAAGAATACCATTCCCCAAAATTCCCCAAAATTGGCTGGGGACATTCTACCTGGCAAGAAGCTGTGAAAGTGGCGCAAGCTGCTAATGTCAAAACCCTGGTGATTTACCACCATGACCCCGCACACGATGACGACTTTTTAGATTGTGTAGGGAAAGAAGCAGCTGCGAAATTTCCTGGTGCTATTATGGCACGGGAAGGATTGGTACTTCAGATTTCCACCTCAGTGGCCTTATCAGAATCTTTTCCTGTTAGTAAGTCTTCTATCTAAAGATTGCGATCAGAGGAATTGGAGATTTTAGATTAGATTGGTGATCAGAAGCTTTCAGCGCGAGAGCGTACCTGTAGCTGCACAGTGAGACAGCACTGCCCCACAGGATTAGGGCGACAACAGGAGGACACATTAGTCATTGGTTATTGGTTATTTACAAATGACAAAAGACAAATGACAAATTGGTACTACAAAAGCTGTCCTCCTCAAGGCGGTTTACCATCAGGTAGCTTCCTGCTGATAGCTAAAATAAACCTAAAATCTCAGAATCCACGTGCTAAATTTGTCTCAAAATGGGTGTTCTGTGTGGGTTGCTTCTTCGAGCGAAGGACTTCTAACGCCGACTGCTGTTGCCCTTGGCAAGTTTGATGGTGTTCACCTTGGTCACCAAAGGGTAATTCAACCAGTCTTGCACCCTGGTGGTCACTTGTCAGTAGCCAGTAGTCCGCAGTCAAAGGAAAATCAACAACTAACAAATCAACAATATACTTACTCAACAGTTGTCACCTTTGACCCCCATCCACAGGAGTTTTTTACGGGGCAACCCCGGACTTTGTTAACGCCACTGGATGAAAAAGTCCAACAATTGCGATCGCTTGGGGTAGAACAACTAGTATTACTACCCTTTGACAAAGAATTATCTGCTTTGACCCCCGAAGAATTCGTCGAAAAAATTCTTGTGCAACAACTGGGATGCCAGCGAATTAGCATCGGGCAGGATTTTTGTTTTGGCGAAAAGCGCAGTGGCACTGCTAAAGATTTGCAATTAATCGCCGCCAAGTACAATATCCCCGTTACCATTGTTCCCTTACAAACTTATACAGGTGACTCGCTCACAGAAAGCAGTTGCGTCAGTACTACTCCAACTCAAGATGCCCGCATTAGCACTTCATTGATCCGCCAAACCCTTGAGTACGGGGACATCGAAAATGCAAATCTACTACTAGGTCGCCCCTACACTCTCCTTGGTGTTGTCGTTCCAGGTCAACAATTGGGCAGAACGATTGGCTTTCCCACCGCCAACCTGCAATTACCAAAAGAAAAGTTTTTACCCCGCCAAGGAGTTTACGCTGTCCGCATTTTGACTCTGAGTGAAACATCAGATGCTTATTCTAGTGAGAATTTAGGGGTAATGAACATCGGCAATCGCCCAACTGTAAATGGTACTTATTCATCTGCGGAAGTACATTTATTTGATTGGTCTGGTGATTTGTATGGCAAAAAACTGGCTGTGGAACTAGTTAAATTTTTGCGCCCTGAACAAAAATTTCCTTCTCTAGAAGCCCTGAAAACACAAATTCAACTTGACTGTGTTGTTGCTAAAGAAGTTTTGAGTGCTGAGTGGGAACAA
>CAZZZY010000700.1:0-3768 GCA_964658545.1 uncultured Acetobacteraceae bacterium
AGTATATAGGACTCCTATTTGGTTTTTGAACAAAATTAAGTATTGTAGGGTGTGTTAGAACGAAGTTCGTAACGCACCATTATCAAGGATTTGGTGCGTTACGCCGTCGCTAACACACCCTACGGATTTTTCAGAAATCAAACCGGATTCCTATAAGTGGCCAATTGCCAATGATAAATAAAGGACAAAAAAGCTAATCGACTATACTAATTTTTCCATTATCTAAATCGTAATAACTACCGACTATTTTCAGCTTTTCAGCTTTGATTAACTCAGATAAAACTGGCGATGATTTCAATTTCTCAACTTGCCTCAAAATATTTGCTTTACAAGCGTTTTCTATCTTATCTCCTGATTCTCCTTTAGAACTTTCTACACTTGGTTTAATTGCTGCAATCAAACTTCCGATTTGACCTGGGACTTCACCACCCTTAACGGCGGCACTTACCGCACCACATCTTTGATGTCCCACTACCATGATGACTTTAGAGCCTAATAATAAGCTGCCAAATTCTAGGCTACCAATTTCTTCTGTTGTAGCAATATTACCAGCGACACGGCAGACAAATAAATCTCCAAGTCCTTGGTCAAAGACAATCTCTGAAGGCACTCGTGAATCTGCACAACTTAAAACTGAAGCAAAGGGCTTTTGACCTTTGGCTACTTCAACTAAACGTGAATGAGTTTGGTGAGGATTTTTACGTTTTGTTTTGACAAATCTTTCATTTCCATCTAATAATTCTTGCAATGCCTTATCGGGCGTAATATCATCTTCTGCTGGCGCTGCTGGGGCTGTTTCGGCTGCAAGCAAGTTTGAGCTAAGTCCGACTGTCAATACACCTGTACCGATCGCACCTGCACCAAACTTGAATAAACTTCTTCTAGAAAGATTGATTTGGGGATGTTGTCTGCTCATGGAATTATCCTGACAATATTAATGTATGCTTGCAATCAAACGTGTTCGACTACCCAACAGCCGAAATTTGAGAAATCACATTTAAAAACTGGACTCCCCAAAATGGCCAAGCTACCCATATTCCTAAAACGCTAACTCCTAGTAGGACGGTTAAGGCGTAAAACTGGGTTTGTCCAGAGGTGCTATATTTTAAACTTTCGCCACCTAATAACGAAAATAAACCAACCAAATTAACGATGCCATCGACTACAAAGCGGTCAATCATATCGGCAAATTGGGAAATTTTGGCAACGCCAAAAATAATGGTTATCCGATAGAGTTTAGGTGTGTAAAAGTCGTATGCAAACAAGTCTTGTAAACCTTTCCAAGGCAGGCGAATCGGTTTAGGAATATTGCCTAAATAAACTACCCCAGTGATACTGCAACCGGAAATACTCGACCAAATTAAAAGTAGTACGACATCTTTATTGAGACTTGCCCAATCTGGCAAAAGTGATAAGCTTTGCAACACTAAAGGCAGATGCAGACTAAAGCCAAGTAAAATCATCATTGGCAAAATCATTGGCCAGTGGGCTTCAGGCGATCGCTGACTCATTTGTGTAGCTTCACCACCAAAAATTAAACCGAATTCTCTGGTTAAACTCACTGCTGTCAAAGCATTTACCGCTATCACTACTCCCACTAACCAAGGTTGTGTTTCCCACAATCCATCTGCTAGTTTCACCAACGCCCAAAAGCTACCCAATGGTGGAAAACCAATTAATCCCAAAGTCCCGACGATAAAGGCTATGGCTGAAATTGGGCGACGTGTCCACAATCCGCCTAATTGGGTGACATCTTGAGTGATACTATTCCAGATAATTCCCCCGGTACTCATCACCAACAAAGCTGCGGATATGGCATGGGTGAGTACTAACAACAGCGCCGCTTCATATTGTTGGGTTCCTACGGCGATGAATACTAAACCCATGTATGCACTGACAGAATAGGATTGGCAGCGTTTAAGATCAATTTGAGCGATCGCAATTAAAGAAGCACCAAGCGCCGTCACTACCCCGATGGCCACCATAGCGGAGGAAACTATGGGCGACAGGCTTAACACAGGTTGCAGTTTAATCAGCACCCATGCACCACTAGCGACTACTACCGAATTCCGCAAAATCGTACTGGGAACTGGCCCTTCCATTGCTTCATCCAACCACAGATGTAGGGGAAACTGGGCGCACTTACCCATTGGCCCGGCAATTAAGGCTAAACCTACCAGTGCCATTGTTGTCGGGTTGACATTAGCAGTCGCCGCCCACTTAGCTAGTTCTGGATAACTCCAAGTTCCAGCTAGGGGCCATAATGCCAACACGCCCATCAGCAAGAATAAGTCTCCCACCCGCTTGGTTAAGAAAGCGTCTCTTGCACCTGTGACTACCAACGGCTGGCTAAACCATAAGCCAACTAATAGGTAGGTTCCCAGCGTCAGGACTTCCAAAATTACATAGCTGAAAAACAAGTTATTACATAGAACTAGGGCGCATAATCCCGCTTCAAATAATCCTAGTAAAGAATAGAAGCGTCCCCAACCCCAATCCATTTCCATGTAACCAATAGCATAAATCTGCGCCAACAAATTCAAGCCAGTAATCACACATAAAGCGCCGACGCTAACTGAGGATATTTCCAAAGCAATGGTAAGGTCTAAACCAGCCGTAGATAACCAAGGAATAAACACTTCTTGGGCTGGCTGATTCCAAGTTGCTTGCAAAGCGATCGCACTATGCACAAACGCCAAAAATGTCATCACCAAGTTTATATAACCCGCCGGTCTTGGCCCCGTTTTCCGAATGATTCCCGGCGACCAAGGTACGGCTAACAAGCCACCTATTAGGGCATAGCAAGGAACTAGCCAAACAGTCTCAAGTAGAAACTGAGCCATAAACTTACCTCTATAAATTGTTATCAAAAATTTGGGGTTGTGAATCAACTGGCGTTGATCCCTGTCAACCCAGCGATGTCTAAGACGGTCACTGAGCTTCTTGCCTTGAGCGACTTTGAGCGCAGCCGAAGTAACCCGAAAGGTGTCTAAGTGCGGGCTACGCCTACGCAGATAATGAAAATTTATCTTTGTTTAATTTTGTTAGAAACAGCTTACCGTTATTTTTGTCAAAATGGAATTACTTATCTAAATAAATTTGAGATAATTACTCTAAATAAATCTTATATAATCGACTATTTGAATAACGAATAATAGCTATTGTTTTTTATCTATGAATTAACTGTTGGTTTCATAAATAGTCATCATTAGTTTTTATAGTGAGGTACTCAAGTTCCCCAACCCCCCTTCCCTACAAGGGAAGGGGGGTTTCAAAGCCTCTCTCCGTTCAGCAATTCTCAATTTGGATGTCTTGCATTTTGGCGATACTTGCCTGCAAATACCCCAGTAGCATTGCCATCCCTAATACTTATACCATTTATTTGCTTGATATTTAGCTAAATCCTGGACAATCTATTTTTTACTTACTTTGACTATATATAGGAATAGTATTTGATTTTTGAAAAAATCTAAGTATATGTAGGGTGTGTTATCGCGTAGCGTAACGCACCTAAAATTCGAGGTGGTGCGTTAGCCTTTGGCATAACGCACCCTACGTATATTTCAAAAATTAAATAGGAGTCCTATAGCAATCCTAAATGATTCGTAAACTTCTTTCCTCTATCAGCAAGCATTCCAGCAAATCCACACCGATTGTCTACTACTCATTCCCATAATGAATCCGTTACCAATTCATCATCCCCCCTTTTAGTACAATACGATTCAGTTAAGGCTAAAACTCTGTTATCCAAGTCAATTTTTTAACGTA
>CAZZZY010000701.1:0-3756 GCA_964658545.1 uncultured Acetobacteraceae bacterium
AAGAACTTGCAAACGAACTCTACCAACATTGCTTGAAACTGGAGTGGCAACAGAACCAAATCCGAATGTTGGGTAAAACAATGCCCGTTCCTCGCCTCGAATGTCTTTATGGTGACAAAGGCTGCAACTATCTCTACTCCAAAAGTGTGCTGTTGAAACCACTGCCTTGGACACAAAAGCTTGTGGAATTACGCGACTCCATCACCGCGTTGACTGGCAACAAGTTCCGCATCGTCATCGGAAATCAGTACCGCAGTGGACAGGATTCAATCGGATGGCACGCAGACAACGAATCTTCGATGGGATTTAACCCAGCGATGCCTGCGGCGGGCTACGCCTACGCATCAATCAGCCTCGGTGGTGTTCGCAAGTTTCAAATCAAACCCATTGGCGGCAGTTCTACTGACTTTTGGCTCGAACACGGCAGCTTGCTTGTAATGCACTCCGGCTGTCAGTCTACGCATCTGCATCAGGTTCCGAAGACCAACAAAGTGGTTAGGACACGTATTAATCTCACATTCCGACCACATACAGCCAAAAGCAGATAATTCTGATTTTTTCAATCTGAGCAGAGAAACAATAGCACTTCAAAAAAGCTGTCAACCCTGATTCTATATCAGATTCACTGGCTGACAGCATCAATTTTTCGTGCAATTGATTTTTTCTAAGTCATCTACAATCACAACTTATTAGTTCTTTTGTACTATATTGTTTCATCAAAAAGGAGTCAGATCATGGGAGAAGCAAAACGTCGTCGGTTATTAGATCCTAATTATGGCTTACCTAAAACACCCAATACTTCTGAACCAACCTCAAAAGGAGTTTTCAAAAAACAAACTGATTTCAAAACTGTACCTAAAAATCACTTCATCAATTCTCATTATGAATTACCAAAGCATTATCTAAATTTACGTGACTCCTCGAACCAAAATGATGCTGATCATTTGAGCCACACAATTGATACACATCAAAATCAGAACAGTCAATTAGCTCCAAACCACTGGCATGAATGGGTAGTCAATTCCGCCGTTGACCCCATCCTCACTGCCCTAAATGTCCGTTCTCTAAGTGGTTCGGAAGTCTACGAGTACCTTTTATACGCCCTGCCCCAAACCGCTCGACGCAACGATGGGCGACTGCGCGATGGCTACTTGAAAAGATATGCCCATGCAGAGTCCGGTGCATGGTGGGTTAGTGGACTTGACCCTCTCAATGACTGGCTGCCAATGGACTGGGGAAGGATGAAACCCGATTACCCAAGACTCGAATGGGATAAGCAAACACAGGAGCAAACTCAAAAACCTGTCAAATACGAGTCGCCACCTAAAACCCCTAACCGTGTCACCTATCTCAGAGTTCCCCTCCACATCTGGAAGTTGATTGCCCTACGGTATGATGTGCCGATGCCAGAGCATATTACCGTTACCGAAGATGGTGAAGCACTGGGGTTTTGGGCTTGGGTAATGGCACACCCTGAAATCCCTGTATGCCTTACGGAGGGCGAGAAGAAGGCTAGTTGCTTGCTGACTTTGGGATTTGTAGCGATCGCCCTCCCTGGAATCTGGAACGGTCGAGTCGGTAAGGAAGACTTGGAATACCTGCACCCTGATTTAGTCCCAATGGCTCAACAGAAGCGTAAGTTTGTCATTCTCTTCGACTACGAAACTAAACCCAAAACCAAACAGCAGGTTTTTGCTGCTACTCGCCGCACCTGTCAAGTAATTCTCCAACTTGCCTGTCAATGTGAAGTGGCATTACTCCCTGGCCCAGAAAAAGGAATTGACGATTGGGTTGTGGCTTTGGGCAAGAAAGCCGAGAAAGCCGTCGCCACCATGATTGCTGATGCCTTGAGAATCAGCGAGTTAAACCAAAGGTTTTTCATGAATCGTGCCAGGGGGCTTCGCAAATTCAAACCTAATATTATCGTTAATACTCGCTATCTTTCCACAGTCATCCGCTCACTGCCTCAATCGGGGTTAGTGGGTTTGGCTTCTGACATGGGAACAGGTAAGACCGAAATTTTGGCAATGATTAGAAGAGATAACCCAGACTTGAGCTTTTTGAACAACGGGCATCGGGTTACTTTACTGAAAAATCTTAGCGATCGCTTGCAAACTGCGATGTACTCTGCGATTTCTTGCGGGGATTGGGCTAAAGCTAAAGCACTGAGTATCACCGTAGACTCATTATATAAGATGGCGAATGATTTACAGGCTTACGACATTCTTTTTATTGATGAAGCTTGCCAGTATCTCGCTCACTTGCTCAAATCGAAGACCTGCAAGGAACACCGTGGGGCTATTCTGGAAGTACTGGAGTATCTGGTTTACAACGCCAAGCTGGTAGTGTTGGCGGATGCTCACCTGGATGATTTGACCATTGAGTTTTTCATGCGAATGCGACCGGCTGGCGAAAAACCCTACATCATCAAAAACGAGTATCGTTCGGGTGGTCGTCAGGTTTATTGGTATGAAGGTAAAAACAGTAGTGCAATCGTTGCCGAGTTTCATGCTCAGTTGATGCTGGGTAAAAAGTTGATGATGGTCAGTGATAGCAAGCGGTTTATCAAAAAGTTGGAACGAGCGCTCAATGATGGTTCCGCAATTGATGATAACGACGAAACACCGGAATCAAACGTTGACCGCAAGTTAAGGGTGTGGGCTATTCACTCCGAGAACAGTGGCAGTGAGGAGAATGTCATCTTTATCCGAGAGATTAACATTGCCATTAAGGATCTTGACGCTTTTTTAATTACTCCCAGTCTCAGTTCAGGGGTTGACATTTCCAGCTATCATTTTGATGCCGTGTTTGGTGTATTTCATGCTGTCTCGCAGTCGGCTACAGAATGCGCTCAACAGTTATGGCGGTATCGTCCAGATGTCCCCATGTATGTTTGGGTGGCCCCACGTCCTCCCTTTGGTTACGCCGAAACCAATGCCCGTCGCATCAAAGAAAAGATTCTCCAAACGAATGAAATGACCGCTTTTCTGATTCGCATTAACCGCGAGACAGGGAAACGTGGGGCTGAGAAGGACTGGGCGTTGGATGCTAGCTGTCAGATTGAGGCGCAAAGGAATTGGTCGATTAATAATCTTCGCTCTGATCTGCGATCCCTGCTTGAAGAAATGGGGAATACGATTATTCCTTTGGGCAACGGTGGTGACGAGGGGACATCTCGGTGGATGAAGGCGGCAGGGATTGCCATCGATGAAGAACATTATCGTAAGGTGGCTAATGCCAAAGACATTGATAGAAGGACTTACAACAGTAGGCAGCATCAAGACTATCTCAAACCGGAGGAAGTTTTGGAGTGTGAGAAGTTCCGTATTCAGGACACTTATGGAATGAGCGTAACCCCAGAACTGGTTGAGCAAGATGACGGGGGACGCTTAATTAAAAAGATTGTCGCACTTGAAGCGATATTGGCCGCACCCTTTGAAATGGTCACTGATGAACAGGGGCGCGAGTTTGTTCCACCGCCAGCTATTGTTGTGGAAAGAGATAAGGGGGAAAGAGAGCGATTAGCTATTTGCACGGACTGGAGCAATCATTCTACCGCGTGGTTGATGCGTCATCGGCTGGGACTCAGGGCTGTGCTGATGGATCTCATATCTGGGGTTGAGATTAAAGGCGATGAGGTGATGATTCAGGCTTTGGCTGACTTCTCTAAGCGCAATGCCTCTCACGTTAAAGGCATTCTTAATCTGACCATCCCGCTATCGGAGTCTCCGATGTGGATTTTGGGGCAGTATCTTT
>CAZZZY010000702.1:0-3751 GCA_964658545.1 uncultured Acetobacteraceae bacterium
TGGATAGACTTTATACCTTCTTGCCCAATTGTCAACCAGTCGGGATAACGTCTTGCTAATTGTGAATAATGCGGTGTCATAAACCCATATTCAAACCAGGGAATGACTCTCAAATCTTTATTTTTAGCAAGTGTCACTATCTTTGTTAAAACATCTTGTCCACCGTGCATGAACTTGATAAAAGGTTGAGTATCTGAGCCTGTAGTCGTTTCAGCTACAGCACTTTTATAAAAAGTATGTCCTCTGTTCCAAACTACAGGATAAATTGTATTAAAGTTAAGAGCCGATAATTGGTTTATAGCACGGTTAATACCCCAAGGGATAAATAGTACACCACTAGCAACATTAGTCAGCCAAACGCCGCGAATTTCTGTAGTTAAAGGACTTATTTTTTGAGAATAAACTGAGACTGAAGAGAGTGAAAAAACTGTTAAAATAACTACTAATCCCAAACACATTAAGTAAGAAACACAACGGCGAAAAACCCGATTCATTTGTAAGCGTGACCTAGTGCGATCGGAATATTATATATAACTACAAAATCAAATTACAATTTTCCGGAATATGTGAATAAATGATGATTAAATTAGAATTCATTGGTCATAAATATACTTAACAATACCAAAATATGATACTCACTTTTCACGGTATCTGAAAAGACAACAGCACCTAAAAACTCCAACTACACATAGTTGAATTTACTATAAAACAGGAAGTCAGTGCTGCCGACGGCAGCACTGACTCCTAACTTCATACAATGATTACTTTATTTTTTGGAAGTCTCTTACTTATTAATCGGCACCCTGAGCATGAGTGCGCCCACCTGGTCTGACGTGGGGCCGACCGGGAAATTGACGTGGCAGAGGGCACATTCCGCCCTGAAGTTGCTCAGAGGTATCGAGCGTCGATAGTACCATTGATTGTCCACCTTCTGGACGGACGTGTATGCCTGTCCCGCCAGCGCCAGCGCGTTTGCCTGAAACTCGAAGTTGTCGCGGGGGCGATCGTTTTCCCGAAGCGGGCCATAGGTACCAACCAGTCGCATATCTTTGTTCTGATCGTTAAATATCAGCGAGATGGACTGCTTACCTTGCTCCACATTATCCGCAGTGGTTTCGTTAAACTCCTGCGTCAGCGCTGCAAACAACGTATTGAACATGAGATCGCTCGTCTGTTGGGCGATCGCAATCTGCTGAATTGGGGGTGGAATTTCAAAACCACGGGCAGTTGCCGTGAAACAGAACCCGATAACGAGCATCAGCACAAAAATCCCATACTTAACTAACTTTCTCAGATACATTCTCTATCCTTTGGTTCTGTATTCTTTGGTGCGGAGTTACTAAGTCAGACTAACTCAGCAACTCCGCATCACGGATAGAACCTTTACGCGATCTTTCCACTAAAAACTGAGCTTATTAAGACGATCTAGACTCAGCCTTCGTCAGCTTGTAAGACACTACAGCTTTCAGTTCGCAGGAGTCTAAATAATCTATAAGTAAGCCGCTAGAAAAGGAAATAAATCTCCGAGATTTTACCCGGGAAAGAGAGGTTTTATTATCTTGTTAAGCTCAGATGTGAAGCTTAATACATAGAATCTTATCAAGTTCTCCGGGAAAATACAACTATGTTACTCTTTATTTAATACTGCAAAAAAACAAATAACTTCTCTGACGATCGCGACGCAACGCAAAACTTTTGATCTGACTTCCTACTTCCCGCAAAAAGTCAAAACCTCATAAACTTTTCATTTCCTTCATCACTTCTTCTTAAAATCTTTCCGCACCTTCAAATTGCTTGATAGCTGATGCATTAGCCGCTTCACCACAAGTTCGTGGTGTGGGAAATATCTTTTCAGGATTTGCTAAACCTTTAGGATTAAAAACTTGCCGTACCCATTGCATAGTTTCTAAATCAACTTGGCTAAACATCTGTGGCATATAACACTTTTTTTCTGCACCAATGCCATGTTCCCCAGAAATACTACCACCAACTTGGACACAAAGTTTGAGAATTTTTCCGCCCATTTCTTCTACTTGCTCTAATGCTCCAGGCACAGAATTATCATAAAGAATTAGCGGATGAAGATTGCCATCGCCAGCATGAAATACATTAGCAACACGATAACCGTATTGTTCACTTAATGTCTCAATTTCATGCAGAACATAAGGCAACTGAGTCCGGGGAATTACACCATCTTGCACATAATAATTTGGACTTAAATGGCCAGCAGCAGCAAAAGCAGCTTTGCGTCCTTTCCATAATTTTAATCTGGTTTCTGGGTCACTTGCAGAAGTAACATTACGTGCCCCATTCTTTTTACAAATTTCAGTAACTCGCTGCTTATTTCCTACAACTTCCACTTCTAAACCGTCAATTTCGATTAGCAAAATAGCAGTAGCATCGCGGGGATAACAATTTGTGGCAACAACATCTTCAACTGCATTGATGCTGGAGTTATCCATCATTTCCATACCACCAGGAATAATCCCAGCGCTGATGATGTCAGAAACAGTTGCTCCGGCTGCTTCAATGCTGGTAAAATCTGCCAACAGCACACAAATTGATTCTGCACTTTTGAGAATTCGCAAAGTAATTTCTGTGGCAATTCCTAAAGTACCTTCAGAACCAACAAACACACCTGTTAAATCATAACCAGGCATTTCGGGGATTTGTCCGCCTAAATCGATAATTTCCCCTTCTGGCGTGACAATTTTTAATCCTAAAACGTGGTTAGTGGTGACACCATATTTAAGACAATGTACGCCACCAGAGTTTTCAGCAATGTTGCCCCCAATAGAGCAGATAATTTGACTTGAGGGGTCAGGAGCGTAGTAAAAACCAGCACCACTAACGGCTTGTGTTACCCAACTATTTATCACCCCTGGTTGAACAATTGCACGTTGATTTTCCAAATCAATGCTAAGGATTTGCCGCATTAAGGAAGTGACAATCAAAACAGAGTTTTCCACTGGTAAAGCGCCCCCAGATAGACCAGTTCCAGAGCCACGCGCTATGAAAGGGATAGAATACTGATTGCATATCTTTACAACTTGGGCAACTTGTTCTGTTGTTCTGGGTAACACCACCACAGCCGGACGTTGGCGATAGCCAGTTAAGCCATCACATTCATAAGTAATAAGTTCTTCGCGGCGTTGCACCACACCATTTTTGCCAAGGACAACCTCGAATGCTTTGATAATGGGTTTCCAGTTGCGTTGTTTTTTCTCTTGGGTCAGCATAGTTTTTTAAAGTTCATATAAGGGTCAATTGACCTTCAGCGAAATCCCAGTATTGTAGGTACTTGATTCTGAATTTTCATAATATCTGGAAAACCTCTCTCTTTTTAGGAGAGAGACTTTGAATTTTCCCCCTTTGAGCATCGAGAAGAGGGTTAGGTTTTTCGTGGGCTCACATGACCTGAATTGTAATGTACTTAATTTTACTATAATAATAGAGCTATTATTTTTATATTTACCTATAGGACTCATATTTGATTTCTGAAATATACGTAGGGTGCGTTAGCCTTTGGCGTAACGCACCAGTTAACGATTTAGGTGCGTTAGGCTACGCCATAACACACCCTACAGATACTTAGATTTTTTCAGAAATCAAATCGCACTCCTATACTGTCTTTTGCCTCACATATTTTAATGCTTTTTCATAAACTTTTGCTTGGTTTTCCTGTAAGTGATTTCGTCACCGAACAAGGCAAAAGTAAAAAGTAAAAAGGCACTCATAAAGAAAAAGAAAA
>CAZZZY010000703.1:0-3751 GCA_964658545.1 uncultured Acetobacteraceae bacterium
CAACTACACAATAGCTCTATGGGAGCTACTGCTGGTAAGAGCGATCGCTACCAGCTGCGCTGATAAATTAATTAGTATTAATTCATCCTCACGCAAAGTGCAGGGTTGTTTCCACTGTAGCGACAATACTCCCAAAAGCTCATTCCGGTAGCTAATTGGGATAACTAAATGTGCTTGTACACCCGTATTTTTGTAGTAAATAGCATCAACTAGTTTAGTATCTTTAAGTACATTTAAAGAAACTTGCATTTGCCCAGTGGCGATCGCTTCCTTTGTTAATGGGTCTTGAGATAGCCAATTCTCTATTGTACCTGTATCGCTGTAAGTTCCTTGAGTCGCAACCAGATTATTTCCATCTGTAAGTTGCAGAATACAGCCTTCTGCCCCAAAAGTTTCACTCACAGCCTGAGCAATTGGAGCGAGAGTTTCCTCTAAACTAGAAGCTGCTTGAGTTACCTGTACCAAAACACTCAGCAGCGCCATTTGAGCATGAGCACGGCGTAATTCTTCTGTACGTTGCTTGAGCAAGTCGTAGGTTTCTGCTGCTCTTTGCACCACTGCCTTTAGTTCCCCTGGATCCCAAGGCTTGGTAATATATTTGTAGACTTGCCCTGCATTAATCGCCTCTACCAAGTCTTCAATATCAGTAAATCCGGTGAGAATTATTCTGACCGTATCGGGAAACTGAGGTACTGTCTTGCTGAGAAACTCAGTTCCTTTCATTTCTGGCATCCGTTGATCGGAGATAATCACCGCTACCTCCCCTTCTGCGGCCAAAACTTGTAGGGCGTTCACCCCACTATCAGCTTTGAGAACATTAAAATCGCGTCGAAATGTGCGATAAAGCAGATCGAGATTATCTGGCTCATCGTCAACTACCAGGATTTTCAGCTTTTTTGGCCGTTCGAGAGTCATCACTTGATATTGGACTTTATCAATTTCGACACTGGGATTATCCATAAGATATTTCCTTTAAATATTCACTATCTTGTTATATTCCATACCAAGCTTAGTTGAGAATAGCTCAATTTTATCAAGGGTTTTTACGGACTTAATTAGCATATGTAAATACGGTAGCTGTAAGTACTACAGAGAATATTTACCTGCCCAAATGTCTGAATGAGAAAAATTACACTAGAAAAACCAAGTAAATCAACGTAACTATGGTGGTTTTTATTGAACGGGCGTAAAACCCCGTCCCCTTGTGGGTGTGGTGGTTGACTATATAAATTCCTCCTGCCTCCTGCCTTATTCTGAACTCAAGGCAGTAGCTCTGGGTAGTTCATAGATTAAAATTAAGACTTACTCATAAAGTGTTAATCAACCTCTCAAGTTGAAGCTCGTATTCCGATTATGACTGATCTACCACCCAACGCTCAGAATCCCGAAGAAAATGTTACCAATGATTTAGCACAAGAGTTACTACGAAGGCTAAGGCAAAAACAAGGCAACTGGGTGGAATGGGGAACGGCGATCGCCTCGTTGCTAAAAATCGGTTACAATCCCCAAGAAATTTTTGAGGCGACTGGATTTGAGCCGATTCAACAAAATCAGGTGGTTGTTGGTTCTCAAGTTTACAATTCTTTGGAAAAATTTGGAGTATCGGAAGAAACGCGATCGCACTATGCCACACGGGGGAGTGATGTTTTATATGAACTGCGTTTGCTCACCCAAGAAGAACGCGCCACCGCCGCCGAACTGATCTTCTTCCACAAAATCGATGCTGATGAGGTAAAGGAAGTCGCAAAAGCAATTAAAGAGTTCTCCTATTACCGGACTTTGCCAGAAGGTTTTTCTGCCCATCCTGGGGATGCTGTTGCTCACCATGTTTGGAAGTTGGCACGCCAAAATACAGATTTACAACAGCGATCGCGCCTGATCGCCAGAGGTTTGCGTTTTGCTCACACGCCAGCAGCTAGGAAACAAATCGAACAGCTACTGACTGATTTTACTACCGTTCCCCAGCGTCCAGCACCAATTTTACCCTTTTACCGTCTGGAATTTGAAGAACAATTACCCCGGATTTTGCCTGTGGTAGGCGAGTTACCATTATCACGGCAAGATTTGCAAGCTGTGCCAATTTTGACAGAAATTGAACCATTTCGCCTGGTTAAGTTTTCTGGAGAGCAAGCTTGGGTACCATTACCAGGTTGGCAAGTGCTATTGGCAGCGGAAGATCCAGTAGTAATTTTAGCGAATAGCGATCGCTTCCCCATCCAAACCCAAAGCCAAATCGGGCTTGTTGTAGTTGTGGTAGATCGTGCCAAACGAAAATGGGATGCCTCCAGCTATTTTGTCATTGAAAATGGTGGTGAATTAGAGTTTCAGTGGTTTGAAACTGAGCCAGAAATTCCCTTACTAGGACAAATTATTATCATTGTGCGTCCTAAGAAAATTCTGGATGAAGAATTAACTAAGGATTCATGGCAAATTGACGAATAATTCAAATTTTGGATTTTGCCAACTTAACGCAAAGGTGATGTCCCGCAAGGAACTTCAGTTCCTTGCTAATAGCAAAAGTCATCTTCAGATGACTAAATACCAATACAGTTCAGTTAAGCATCAATAGGTTTCGGTTAAGGTTATTTGATGAGAATATATAGATCCCAAAGACGCGATAAATCGCCGTCTCTACAAAGGATTGATTATTGTGAAGACGGCGATAAATCGCGTCTCTTGTCTTAATCGAAAAGTATTGGAATTACATTCAATATTTATTTAAAATATAAAATTTTGATATGTCAGACTCTAAATTTACTGCTTCTGTAGCTCAAGAATCACTCCACTCAGAATTGTCTGAACGATTACCTGTTACTAACCTGCGGCAGAAAATTCTCGCAATCCGCAACAGTCTCCGCCCTGGACAACAACAAATGGCTGACTGGCAATCTGGCCCCCTAGCTATTTCTGCCGTTCCTGGCGCAGGCAAATCTACTGGGATGGCGGCGGCGGCGGCGATCGCAATCGCCCGTCAATATGAACGTTACGCCCAGTCGCGCCCATCCTCGCGTCGTCATCTGGTGGTTGTCACCTTTACTCGTTCTGCTGCTGCCAACATCAAAGCGAAAATCCGCAAATTTTTACGAGATGATTTATCCCTACCTCAAACGGGCTTTTTTGTCTATACCCTACATGGTTTAGCATTGAACATTGCCAGCCGCCATTCTGATTTATCGGGTTTGCAGCTAGAAAATGTCACATTAATTACACCCACCCAAAGTCATCGCTTTATCCGAACAGCCGTAGAGCAATGGATTGCGAATAATTCAGGAATATATTTGCGGTTATTAGAAGGTCATCAATTTGACGGAGAAGAGACAGAAAGGTTGCGTCGTCAATCGGTGTTGCGAACAGAAGTATTACCAGAATTGGCGAATACGGTAATTCATGAAGCCAAAAGTTCTGGGATATCGCCAGAAAAATTGCGGGAGTGGAGTAGACAAACCACAGACGAATATACAATTTTGAGGGTAGCGGCGGGATTGTATGAGCAATATCAAAACTTAATGCGATCGCGTGATTTCATCGACTACGACGATATGATTTTAGCCGCACTGCGCGTTTTAGAAAACGACAGCGCCCGTCGCATTGAGCAAAACCAAGTTTTCGCCGTCTTTGAAGACGAAGCCCAAGATTCTAGCCCCCTACAGACACAACTGCTAGAAATTTTGGCCAGTGATGGGTACAAAGGTGATCACTCCTCACTCCTCACTCCTCTTTTACAGCGCCCGCCCTTTTCCGAGATCCCTTT
>CAZZZY010000704.1:0-3745 GCA_964658545.1 uncultured Acetobacteraceae bacterium
GAGCAATGCTTCCAAAGCCTTCAGGGTAAATGCCTGTAACAACAATCTCAACTGTCTTGGTGACAATGGAACGAGTTACAGGGTGCAGATGCTCAAAGGTGTGAGTCCCTTCAACTCTGCGCTTAATCTCAGTCGCCCAGCGTTCGGGGTTGTGGTTGCTCAAACTAATTTCTAGCTTGACCCCATTGGGAATATTGAGAACTGCTAAGTCTGCAAGAATGCTTTCTAGTGCCAGTTCTGCTTTTTTCGCCTTATCTTCGTGTAACAGGGTGTGGTCACTTTGTGCTAAAGCTGCACTGCCCCAAAAGAATTGAATGTCTTTTAAGTCAAGCCGCGTTCCTTCTACATACCGTACCCATGCCCCATCTTTTGAGATGGTTTCGTGGTGCATGATGTTTCGGTTGCGAACAAGTGAGTATGCGGCTGGCATCATGATGGAAAAATCACCGATGATTGCCTTCCCATACCCTGCACCTGAATCTTTTCCGGCAATGAGGTCAGTTAGCCCTGATTTGGCTAACAAGTCTGCTTGGACGAGCCAGTTTTTGGCATTGGTGTATGTGGTTGTCATGGTTCTGTTATTTGTTAAAGTCTTGATTTTTCTGGCAAGGCGTTGATTTTTAGGCAAATCTAGACAAATCCAGATATCCAGTTAGAGGCAAGCCATAGCATCACTTTCTGGCTTCTATTGCCTTTGTTGGGTGACTGTTTTTGGTTTGCTTAATGCTATTCTAGCATAGAATCGCATGAAACTAGAATACGATAACATGAAATAAGCAAAGACAATTACCACATGAGGCTAGAATCGATGAATAAAGAAACTTTCATCGACATGACTAAGAGAACAACTATTGTTTTACCGGATGCAGTTTATGAAGATTTACAAATATGGGCTGATGAAGAAGGTAGAGCCACAGCTAATCTCGTAGCGTTTCTTGTGGAACAAGCCATAAGAGCTAAATTTCCGTCCAAGTATCCTCCTGCTTACAGAAGAGTAGAGGCAAGCGATCGCCAAACATGACATTAATAGATGGCTATTATGGCTATTAGTTCAAAAATGTAGTGTAAAGCATTACTATCAGTACAGTTCGTATAATTTCACATCATTAATTGTGATGTCTCCAATGACTACCGTGAAAGACCCAGCAACCGATTTTCAACTTCCGCCGCATAACGAAGCGGCGTTAGAGTGGATTAGGGAGGCGATAGACCATGAATCTGCTCTGGCTCTAGTGACTGGTGGTATTGCGCTTGGTACAGGCAGCTTCATTAATCCCTTTGGCTGGCTTGCTTTTGCATTGGCTTACAAGCCGTTAGTACGAGTTCAAAAACTTGTGCGGCTGGAAAAAATAATAACCTTACTTTTGCAAGAGTTTAATAGCTTTGGTATACAAGTCTTTCCGGTACTGAAAATAATAGACTTGAACCCTGTAGACTTATTTATTAGGTTTCCTGGGAAAACTCACCTGTTTATCTCCATCAGATCGAAAGGAGACAGCTTGATTGTCTACAACGAAGCCAAAGAGGTTTTGCAGGTGAGAAGAAAAAAGAATCGCTTAGGAACTTGGGAACCTTGCCCTCTAGTTGAACTGGGAGATTACAAAAGCTGGCTTGACAAGAATAGAGGAATATTTGGGATGTCTTCGCGTGAAGCGCAAAAGACACCCACAGCAAGAGTTTTGGTTTTATGGCCTCCGACAAAGGCATCCCCAAATCACAATGAACATCTTTATACGGAGATAGGAAACATGAAAGTTTTAGTTCTCAAGAGAAAAGGTAGTGCATTTGTAATTCCAGAGGAGGAAGTAACTGAGTTTGTCAGAAATTGGTTAGGCAAATATGAATAGAATAAACTTTGAAAACCCCGGTTCCTGCTAGGACACGGGGCTTTCAAAGTTTATTCAATTGGAATTGGGGTATCGGGTGGGGAACCTGATTAATATCCCTAACAGTAATTTTATCTTACACGATAAGGTGTAAAGCCAATGTAATACTGGCTCACCGGATGTAAAGAGCGTTTCAGGAATTTTAGCAAAGCGTGATTTTTGAACGTTTGTACTAGAAGATTACTGCCACGGGATAGCTCCAATTCCTCCACTACACATAATGGAGGATTTGTAAAGTGTCACAAAAAGAACGATTTTATACCGATACTAGCAACAAGCTGCTAGAAGCAACCAAAGCTAACGCTTGCCCCCACTGCGGTAAACCAGACTGGTGCTACTCAATAGGAGAATTGACAGTCTGCAACCGCGATGCCCAACCAGCGCGTGGCTGGGAGCAAACATCAAAGACTGACCGCAACGGCAAGCCATACTACGCACCAGTCTTGCACCAGAAACCGCCACGTCCCCAAGGCAAGAAAGAATATATTTACTATGACCGCTCAGGGCAACCATTGATTAAGGTAACTCGCATTGATGACGGCAACGGGAAAAAGCGAATCTTTCAGTCACACTGGGATAGTCATAACTGGGTTAAAGGATTAACTGATGCAGCAAAAGCTTCTATTCCCATTTATCGTTATAGCGAAATCAAAGCAGCGATCGCAGGTGGTAGAACCATCTTCATCGTTGAGGGTGAAGGCATAGCCGATATTCTTTGGGAGATGGATATACCTGCCACCACCACAATCGGCGGCGCTCTGAAGTATCGCGCCTACGGCAATTACCAAGCAGATTTAGAAGATGCTAATCTAGTTCTTTGTCCCGACCGTGACGAACCTGGGTTAAAGCACATGGAGGATATCTTTAAAGACTTCCCGAATGCCAAATGGTTGTATGCCCCACCCAATGAGTTTTACTGGACACACCTACCTAAAAATGGGGGACTGGATATTAAAGACTGGGTACAAGATGGGGCAACCGTAGATGACATCCTACAAGCAATTTCGGATAGACGCATCGTTGTTGATGCGCTCAATAAGTCTCTAGAAGCAGATGCCGAACGTTCTCGGCCAACAGAAAGCAAGTTGGAGCAAAAATTTAATCAGATTCGTGCCGTCTGGGGTGAACGTCTGCGCTGGAACACCCTTAAAAAACAAGTAGAACTTGACGGACAACCACTACCACTTGACCGCATCGACTTGAAGATTGCTAGACAAATTCATATTGATATTAGCAAGGAACAAGGTAAGGGCATTGTTCTCGACCTAGCTCAAGAAAATCCCTACAGCCCAGTGGTTGAGTATCTCGAACGGGTGAGCCATAAACATACTGATGTCGATATCAGCATACTTGATACAATAGCTTCACGTTACTTTGGCACTAATGACCCGTTACACGCTGCGCTGATGAAACGGACTTTGATTGCAGCTGTGGCACGGGCATACGAGCCGGGGTGCAAGCACGATGAAATTACCATCCTTCAAGGTAAGCAGAAATCTCTCAAGTCAACATTTTGGAGAGTTTTAGCAGGTAAACAGTTTTTCACTGATGACATCTCTGGCACAGAAAAAGATGAAATCATGAAGATTGGCCAGTACTGGCTATTGGAGTATGCCGAGTTTGAGAACTCCTATAAAAAGAAAGATGTCTCACAGCTCAAAGCTTTTCTCTCACGTCTGACTGATTCGATTCGCCGCCCTTATGGTACAGATATTGAGGATTTACCCAGACCATCTATTTTTGTTGGCACTACCAATCAGGACGAATTCTTGTATGATCCCACTGGTGAGCGTCGTTTCTGGGTAGTTTCGGTTTTGGTCAACCGGATCAACATTCAGTTACTTCAAAAAGAACGGGAT
>CAZZZY010000705.1:0-3724 GCA_964658545.1 uncultured Acetobacteraceae bacterium
GCCTTGGCGGTACCCTGCGGTCAGCCGCTTTGCGTCTACGTTAAAAAATTGACTTTGGCAAAAGGTTTTAACCTTAACCCAAGCGTATTGAGATATTTCCCCCATGAGCGACTGCCGTCTCGACACTTAGGTGTGAGGCTTCTTGCTGTTTTAGCTAAATCATAGATTGAGTGGTCAACTTTCGTAGTGGCGGCTTCTGTAGCAATATCCCCAGCGTATCTGCTACTGATAGCGTTCGGGCAGCATCTTGTAGAAAGCATCAAGATTGCTGCCGAATGTATTCAGAAATAGCTGAATTCTTCTTCGATCCGATCTCTCTACTTACATTTTCGTTATATACTTATAAATTTATAAATTTTCCCACCTACTTACTTGTACAAATGTATAAAAAATATAATTTCTCTAGATATGTTTTGATTGCCTTCCTCTCAACTACTCTGGCAGTCACTTCTAATTCCCTTCAAGTAGAAGCAAAAACTATACCTAGAGAAAATATCTTGCGAGGCGAGAATTATGGAAAACTAAGAAATCAAGGAAAGTTACGTACATACTATATGTATACGCCAAAATCTTACAATCCGCAAAAAGCGATGTCGTTAGTTTTAGTGTTTCATGGAGATAATGGCAGTGGCAATTCTATGAGGAAAGTTTCTCGCTTCAATAATTTAGCGGAGCAAAAAGGGTTTATTGCAGTTTATCCAAATGCACTTGACCATCAATGGAGCTTTACAGGTCACATCAGACAAAAAGTAGATGATATTTCATTTATTGCAGCTTTGATTGAGCATATAGAGCGAATTAGAAATATTAACAGCCATAAAATCTATGCTACTGGTTTTTCTCAAGGTGGAATACTCACTCAAGCTTTGGCCTGTAGGCTGCCTAATAAATTTGCTGCTTTTGCATCAGTAGCTGGCTCTCTAACTGCTCGTCTTGTGCGTAGTTGCCATCCTCCTCTTTCTATATCAATGATGATGATTAATGGTACAAACGATTTCAGTGTACATTATTATCATGGCGATCCCATTACTCAAAAAGAGGCACTTGTTTCTATCCCAGAAACCACAAATTTTTGGCGTAGGCATGATCAATGCACTTCATCATCTCAATTTCAAGAGTTAACTCGAACTAAATCTCATAATCACTTGGAAGTCAAAGCTTTTCGTTACTCAGGTTGTAGAAATGGCTCAGAAGTCTTGCAATTCGCTGTAGTCAACGGTGGGCATTTCTGGCCTGGTGGCGCTTCAACCGACCCTGAATTAAATCAATTAAATACTCAGCTTGGTTTTAATGCTAGTAGGACAATTTGGAGCTTTTTTCAACGCCACAGTTTGAGTTATTTAAAAGCGCCAACCACTAGAAAAACTGAAAATTAATCTATCAAGTTGCTTAACCAAGTGACCGTCGCTTTGCTCCAATTCAAAATTCAAAATTCAAAAATTATTTAATTATTTTTAATTCCTACATTTTGAAATTCTATGAATTTGGGATTTGAGTTTGGATTGGAGCAATTGACCATTAAAACCTTGATTACGGCTCTTAAGCCCATAACGCATATCTTGATACACTCCTGGTATCGCGTTAAATTATAAATCGGCCTCTTCAAAAACTGTACTTTTTGTCAACTACTTCTACTGGACTGCCTCTCTAGAAACCCGGTTTTTGCAACAGATGCAAGATGTGAAATTATAAAGTTCGCCTGATTTGGGTCTTTATCTTGCACGATCAAAGAAGTATATGCTAATATTGAAAATCGTGTGGTTAAGGACGTATAGCTCAGTTGGTTAGAGCGCTACGTTGACATCGTAGAGGTCACTGGTTCGAATCCAGTTACGTCCATAAGCGGTTGTACAGTGACAAATTAATTGTCGTTAGAGGTTGTTTGAAAAGTCTAAATTGTTACTTGCCTGGGCGACTAGAAGTCGCGCGCCAGCTGCTCATGGGGGAAACCCCCAACTCTTGGAGACGCTCCGCGTTCACGTAGTGTTTCCAAGAGTTGGCGCTAGCCTCTGGCAATGTGAGAAGACCGCACTGGCTTGGCTATACGAGATTTTACCCTCGCTTGCGTTGGATCTCTACTGAAAGCGATACTGACTGGGGCGAGGGTTAAAATGAAATCTTTTCCACCGTGCCACTACAGCACCAATCCCAGCTAGATTACCCAATCCAGCAGGAGATAAATGGTTAGCACGTCTAAACCCCCATAATTCCGAATTTAGGCAATAATTATCAAAAAGTAAATTTTACGGGTAATAATTGCTAGCAGCGCAGATAATTGCCTCAAAGCTCAAATATAAGGAGAAGCCAAGAATGATTTTACACCGTGGGCATAGGGTAGTAGCTGCTTTATTGCTGTCAGTGGTACTACTGACAACAGCCTGTAGTCCAAAAACACCTGAAACACCTGGACGTTTTGACCAGGTACAAAAAGAAAGTACTCAACAAAAAAGCGGTCAAGGGGTGGCTAAGAACGCAACTCAGGGTAGCGAGTTTAATAAACTTTTCCCTGATGCAGGAGATGGCTACCAGCGCGTCTATACCCAAGAGAAAAAAGGCTTTGCAGAAGCGAAGTTGAAAAAAGGTGGTAAAGACCTAGCGTTGCTGTCTATTTCTGATACCACCAGCACACCTAACGCGGCGGCAAAGTTCTCGACAAGCACCAAAAAAATTGGCGGTTATCCCGCAATAGAAGTTGGTAAAACCCAAACTGCTATTTTGGTAGGGAAGTACCAAGTCAAAGTACTTTCCCGCGATCCGTCATTTAAAGCTAGCGATCGCGCCGATTGGATAGAGAAGTTTAATCTTAGTGGTCTGGCTAACCTGAAATGAGCCAGATTGCAGACATTGAAGATAACAAAACTTAAGTAAGGAGATTTTTGTGAGCAAATCGATTTTTCAGTTAGTTGATGAATTGCCAACCGGCGGCTTGACTGTTTCTATGTTAAAGTCCCTTGATTTTGTTGCTCCTGGCGAATGGCAAAATACTGTCGGCTTTGTGAACACAATTAAGACTGTTACTGGTGAAGACGACGAAGATTTAATTCAGCAAATTGGCGAAAGAGCTATTTATCTATTCAATGACAAGTCTCAAGGATACCAAACAGCTTTGTGGCTATATCAAACCGTTGATGCTACAGATAAAGCTCTTGGTGCAGCAGCTTTAGCTAACAAAGTTAGCGAAAAAATTCCTTTGTTGGGTTTTTTAAACTCTGTTACTCCTAAAGCAGACAAAGCCCAAACCATCGATCTGACATTAAAATTAGTGGCTGAGTTGGCAGCCTTCTGCCAAATTAACGGCATTCCTGGAGACAGTATTGGGGATTTTGTCGCCTCTTTAGGTGAGTATAGTGGTGAGTCACTCATCCGTATGGTGGCGTTAGTTTGCGTTGATGGTTTGATACCTTTGGGCCCAGGCTTCATCAGCAAGGCGATATCTGGGCTTAATCAGATGAATCCACATGAGTTAGAACAAAACTCGACTTTCCAAAGCATCAAAGATGTGATTCCAGGGGAAAATGCTGGTAGTAAACTCGCCTTTATCGGCGAAAGCTTTGACTCAGTTAAAGGTTGGATGGATGGTATTGTCAGCGCAAATAATTTAACGCCAGAAAAAGTAGTTGGCAATTTGCAAAGTTTTGTCGATATTGCCGAAGACAAGTTAGACTACCTCGCCGCCTTCTTGGATGTAGCAACGAATTATTATGAACACACAGGTACGCAAACT
>CAZZZY010000706.1:0-3724 GCA_964658545.1 uncultured Acetobacteraceae bacterium
CCCCAATGCCCAATCCCCAATCCCCAATACAACGATCAGGGATTCTACTTACCCACCTAAAGTCCGCGTATAAATTACCTGACCTTGAGAATCATAGAGGAAAAGGGAGAGATTGGCATTGTCACCAATTACAGCTAAAGCTTCCCGTAAGATTTGCAAGTGATTGGTAATATCAATAGCAGTACTAGAATTTTCAGAATAAGGATTAGCCAAGTTATTTTGCCTTATTTGGTCATATTCAGGGGTTAGCCGGACAATAATTCCTGTGTTATCTATACTAAAGGTGCAAATCCGAATTCCATCACTACAGGTTTTATCTAAATCATTGCGGGTTTGTTGCAAACTGCTAACAACTTGTATTTTTTCTTGTGCTTGTTTGAGGGCGGCTGAATAGGGTTCGATGAGAGACTGAGCTTGAGTATAGTACAAGCTATCTTGGGAAACTTTTTTAGCAGTTTGCAAAGCCTGCTCCCAGTATGTTGCTGCTGCTTGCCACTGGTTTTGTTGCTGATATACTTTGGCTTGGTTGGCAGTGCTAACGGCTTGTTGATAAGTTTTAGCGGCTAATTGTTCTTTAGTGGCGCGATCGCGTGCAGCTACCAATTTAGGTTTATAATCTACCAATAGCTTTTGGGCTTCTTGGTATCCAGGGCTGGTTAGGGGAATGCTATTCAAGGCATTAATGGCCACCAACCAGGTAGACTGT
The DNA here is from genome assembly GCA_964658545.1 of uncultured Acetobacteraceae bacterium. Classification (GTDB taxonomy): domain Bacteria; phylum Cyanobacteriota; class Cyanobacteriia; order Cyanobacteriales; family Nostocaceae; genus Nostoc. The sequence continues at coordinate 707 of CAZZZY010000706.1, forward strand.
ACCTTTTGCCAATCATTCAAAGATTTAGCAGTAGCTTGTCGGTTTTCAGCTGCACTAGCTACAGCTTTTGCTGCTGTGAGTTTTTTGAGCCATTTTTCCTCAATAAATATCTGTTGATTTATGGTGTGTAAACGGACACGATAATTAAGTAATTTACCTTGCACCAGTCCATAGAGTTCACTATCGGGATTGATAGTTTCTAGTGGTGCTATAACCTGTCGCCATAGGTGTTGCCTAGCCTGTAATTCCTCTAGGCTAGATGCAGGAGTTTGAACTTTTTGTGTCGCCAAAGATGCAGCCTGCAAAGCCTTGACCACCTGGTTGATTTTTTCTGACCGTCCAGACAAACTTGCTTTTAGTTCTTCCGACTCCTGGTAATGGGGCGACCAACTCGGAATTACATCCAGGGCTGTACTGGCTGCCACAAGTTGCTGTTGTACAGCTACTAATTCGTTTTCAGACTTAGCGCGGCGCATCAGTTGTGGAGATTTTGTTTTTAATTGCTCGGCAGTTTGTATTTCTTTACACTCAGACATCACACAAGGGCGAGTCAAGAAATAAGCCGCACCACCTAAGATTACAATCCCCATCAAAGCCGCACCCAGTAAAATGGGTTTGATTTGAGATATTGGCTTTGAAGTCGGCAAATTCGACGCATCTGCAAACGGGTCAAACGGTTCTTCTTCCTCAGTCTCATCGATTGATGGAGAATAAGTCAGAGCCGACGAAGAAATGGGAGAAAAGTATTGCTTCTCTCCCTCATCTCCCCATCTCCCCATACCCCCACCTGCTTCAGAGCCAAGAAACATTTGGCATAAGGGAGTTGTTCACCAAAAACTCTGAGAAAACATTGCACTCGCTGTTCTCTGTGGGGTGTTAGGGACTGAAGTACTTCCTCAATTACTGTAAAAATTATCTGAGCGTCAACTATTACATCTGACTCATGTTGCGTTAAAATCATTAGCCCGTCTTTATTGACGGCACACTTAACCTCGAAGACTTCAGCCGATGAGACTTCTACAAGTAATTGTTCCTGCAAAGTTTTGGCTAAAAGCTGTAAATCTTCCTGCTGGACTGCTACTTTCATAGAGCTTTCCCGCTCAACTTCTATATTGTTTTGATTATCTTTAAGGGGATGAAATGAACTTTTTAGCTTTGTCGAATGCAAATGCACAGTTTAACCAACCACAGCCTGAAAATCTGAACGACCAACTTTCTAACACAAATTCTGACTTTTCACCAAAAATTAAAAAAGCAGTTATTGTTCGCAGCGCTACATTTTGACATCACGAGATACAAAATTAAATAATCTGTCTTCAGATATAAATTACAAATAAAAAATGGGAATAATAAGATTTTTGAGTATTTTCACTGCATTATTTTGCGATAGTTAAATTCACAGTAGCAACGGCTCTGCAAAATTCTAGTAGCAGAGCCGTTGTGAAAAATTTATCCCCAGGTTAAGGAAACGATACTAGGTCAGAGGGTTTTGACAGAAATGGTAGTTATCTTCTATGCTGGGAAACTTACTGAGGAGATTAATTACGTGTTGTAGCTCTGGCAGAAACAGGTTGGCTATCGAAATTAATGTGTCTCTTATGCTGAATTGGATAAAATCTATCCGTGAAAAATAAATTTTTATAGCTGCCAAAAGCTTAACTTTGAAATAAAAGTGCTGCAAAATATTAAGACAGCACTCACAAAAAGCTTGGAAAGTGTCAATACAAGGTGTATCAATGGATTTATTAGAGTATCAAGTTAAAGAATGGTTTGGTAAGATAGGCATTCCGGTATTGCCCTCCCAACGAATTGACCATCCTACAGATTTGAAACGTTTAAAAATTCGCTTTCCCATTGTACTGAAATCTCAAGTACATGGAGCGGAACGGGCAAAAGCAGGTGGAGTCAGGTTTGCCGAAACAACAATTGATGCGATCGCAGCTGCTCAAAATATCTTTGGTCTACCAATATGGGGCGAATTGCCAGAAGTTCTGCTGGCAGAATCCCAATACGACGCTAACCAGGAATTTTATCTAGCGGTGGTTTTAGATACTGCTGTTTGCCGACCAGTACTTTTAGGTTGCAAAGAAGCAAATATCGATTGGGAATCGGCTGGGGAAAAAATGCACCATGTTGTCGTGGAACAGGAATTTTCGCCATTTTATGCCCGACGACTGGCTTTGAAAATGGGCTTACAGGGAACGCTGATGCAGTCGGTAAGCAGCGTTTTGGAGAAGATGTACCACTTATTTGTGCAAAAAGACCTGGATTTAGTCGAAATAAATCCCTTGGCAGTCAGTGCTGCTGGTCAAGTTATGGCTCTGAATGGTAAAGTCAGGATTAACGAACGGGCAATCAAGCGTCATCCAGACCTAGCCGAAATAGCGGCAAAAATTATCAGCCGTCATACCAGTACTGAAATCAATGGTATTTTGGGTGACTGGGATGGTGTAAAAATGCATGGAAAAATTGGTATTTTAGGTAACGGTACTGGTTCAGTAATGGCAACTTTGGATTTAGTCGCCAATGCTGGTGGCAATCCAGGTGTTTGTTTAAATCTACGTCATGCTTTCCTCACAGATACTACACCAACTACTTTCCGCGATCGCGTAGAAACAGGTCTGAAAATCCTGGAGGCTGACAAAAGCATTCAAGTAATACTAATTAATTTTTTGGGTAGCATTCCTCAGACAGAGGAAGTGGCTGAAGTTATAGCCAGAGTTGTGCAGCAAGACAACAGCGAACTTCAATCACAAGTTATACGTTCTAATGGTAATAAAATTCGGCGAGAGCAGAATTTTGCACCCTTAGTTGTTCGTCTTGCTGGTTCTGAATTTAATGCTGCTAGAAAATATTTAGCAACACTCAAAACCCCTAGCGATGCGCTCCTCGTGGTAGAAAATTTAGATGAGGCAGTGGCAACAGCAGTTCGTCTGGCTAAACCAACTGCTAATAAAAAGTAGTGACGATTCCAAAATCAAAAATTATTAATTTTTACCGCGTAAACATATCGTTGGG
>CAZZZY010000707.1:0-3721 GCA_964658545.1 uncultured Acetobacteraceae bacterium
TGCGTCTACGTTAAAAAATTGACTTTGGTAACAGAGTTTTAGCCTTAACCCAAGCCTATTGAAATATAGGGGCAATTCATGAATTGCCCCTACGAAAAACCAATGCTTTCACTGCCTTTTTGCGTAAGTCCTACTTTAAAACTAAAAAGCGCCCTCCCAGTTTGGGAGAGCGCTTTATTATTTAGTTAATACTTGAGAATTAACCGTTGATAGCAGGAGCAGTAAGAGCAACAGGAGCAAAATCACCAGCAGCCAAATCTAAGGGGAAGTTGTGAGCATTGCGCTCGTGCATGACTTCCATACCCAGGTTAGCGCGGTTGATGACATCAGCCCAAGTCGCAATCACACGACCTTCGGAGTCAATGATTGATTGGTTGAAGTTGAAACCGTTCAAGTTGAACGCCATTGTGCTTACACCCAAGGCGGTGAACCAGATACCGATTACAGGCCATGCTGCCAGGAAGAAGTGCAGTGAACGGCTGTTGTTGAAGGAAGCGTATTGGAAGATTAACCGACCGAAGTAGCCGTGGGCTGCAACGATATTGTAGGTTTCTTCTTCTTGACCGAATTTGTAACCGTAGTTTTGGGATTCGGTTTCGGTGGTTTCACGAACTAAGGAAGAAGTTACCAGTGAACCGTGCATTGCAGAGAATAAACTTCCACCGAATACACCTGCTACACCTAGTTGGTGGAAGGGGTGCATCAAGATGTTGTGTTCTGCTTGGAACACGATCATGAAGTTGAATGTTCCTGAGATTCCCAAGGGCATACCATCTGAGAAGGAACCTTGTCCGATGGGGTATACCAAGAAGACTGCGCTTGCTGCTGCAACGGGAGCAGAATATGCGATCGCAATCCAAGGACGCATACCTAAGCGGTAGGATAGTTCCCATTCACGACCCAAGTAGCAAAATACGCCAATCAGGAAGTGGAAAATTACCAATTGGTAAGGACCACCGTTGTACAGCCACTCATCTAGAGATGCTGCTTCCCAAATTGGGTAGAAGTGCAAACCGATGGCGTTGGAGGAAGGGACTACTGCACCGGAGATGATGTTGTTTCCGTAGATTAAGGAACCTGCTACTGGTTCGCGGATACCATCTATGTCTACTGGAGGCGCGGCGATGAAGGCAATTACGAAGCAAGCGGTGGCGGCTAGCAAGGTGGGGATCATGACTACACCGAACCAACCGATATAAATGCGGTTGTTGGTGCTGGTGATCCACTCACAGAATCTATCCCATACGTTGGCGCTTGAGCGCTGTTGTAAGGTTGCTGTCATGGTTTTATAAATGCGGTTATTGGTGGATGAATTAGGTAGCTCTGACTACCTGTTACACATCTTAAATAATTTATTGCGTTTTGTAAAGTACTTTCACAAAAAATTTTCTCTTGGGATTTACGCACCCCCAACGGAAAATCCCCAATGCTCTGAGAAAGGGGACTTTGGGTCAATCAATATTTGGATTTTAGATTTTAGATTGACCCCAGCAATCAAGTCAGGGGCCAATACTGCTCGGATAAGCAGGGGAGGCAGGGGAAGCAGGGGAGGCAAAACTCAACGCCAGCCTCCATTTCTCCCCCTGCTCCCCCTGCTTGCCTCAACCAAGAAATTCCTGAACCGAGCAGTATTGAGTCAGGGGCAAGTCATGTAATTTTAGATTTTGGATAATAGAATTATTCTCGCGTTTTAATTCGGGGGCAACTCTTGGAGACGCTGCGCGAACAGACTTTTTGAAATTTACGATGTTTGAATCTTCAATTCCATTATCCAAAATTTAAAATCTAAAATTTGGTGATAGGATTTTAATAGAGATAATTGCCTTTGTCAAATTTGCTGCCCGCGACGGTGGTTAGCAGCTTGTAATAACAGAGATTCGGCAAAAGCGCTCGCATCACTTGCAGATTTACCACCAGCTAACTGCGCTAATTCTTCCCGGCGTGTGGTTAAATTATCCAAGGTAGTAACTCTGACAACGGTACGCTGTTCAGCGTTGCCAATGTTAGCTTTTTTACCTTTACCTTGATTGATAGTTTGCTTATCCACGCGGAAATGGCGATCGGCCATTGCCGCAACTAAAGGCTGGTGGGTAACACACAATACTTGGTTGCGTTGACTTAACTGATGTAATTTTTCCGCGATCGCTTGGGCTACCCTTCCCGAAACCCCGACATCAATTTCATCAAATACCATTGTCCCGGCCACATCAACTTGAGAAAAACAAGCTTTCAGCGCCAGTAAAAAGCGGCTCATTTCCCCGCCAGAAGCAACTTCCGTTAAAGGTTGCAGTGGTTCTCCAGGGTTGGAACTAAATGTAAAGGTTATTTTATCTGCTCCCATAGCAGTTGGGGAAGTTGGTAATATCTCAACTAGAAACTTCACCTTTTCCATCGCTAGGGGCTTGAGTTCAGCTATCAAACGTGATTCTAAATTAGCAGCCGCCTTACTCCGCAATTGAGTTAACTGACTACTTGCTTGGGTAAGTTTTTCAAAACACGCTTTTTCTTGCTGTTCTAGACTTTCAATAGATTGTTCGCTGTCGTTAAGTTGGGCTAATTCCCCTTGGATACGTTGGTAATAAGCGATCGCTTCTGTAAGTGTCGGCCCATACTTACGGCAAATTTGCTTTAATTCCTGAATTCGTTCTTCCACCTCTTCCAATCGCTGCGGATCGGCTTCCAAACCATCCCCATAGGCATTAATCTGTCTTCCCACTTCCATTACCGCAGCTTGCGCGTCTCGCACTAATTCCAATAGGTGTTGTAGCTGGGTATCATATTCCACCATGTCATTTAATGTCGCCTCACTGTCTCCCAGTAAATCTGCTGCGGCTGGGGTTTCATTGTCGTTTTGATACAAAGCCTGATAGACCTTGTAACTCATTTGTTGCAAATCGACGACATGATTCAGGCGTTCCCGTTCCTGTCCCAACTGTTCCAATTCATTAGGTTCGTTGAGATTAGCTGCTCCCAATTCCTGCACTTGATAAGTGAGCAAGTCAAGTTGTTGCAACCGTTCCCGTTCTGATGTCCGGCGTTTTTCTAGTGCTAAATGCGCCTGTTGGTAAGCACTAAAACTCGTGGCGACTTTATGGCGCTGCTGCATTAGAGAGTCACCGCCATATAAATCCAACCAGTCGCGGACTTGAGCAGATTGTCCCACTTGTACCGTTTGACCTTGGGCTGTGATTTCCACCAAGCGATCGCGCATTCCTCCCATAATCTGCCGATTTACCAACACGCCATTTACCCGCGATCGACTGCGGATATTACTAGCAGTGGCTGTAATTTCTCGGCTAATGACTACGGAATTTTCATCAAGCAAATCTATTTCTTGTTCGGTCAACCAAGCCGCTAGGGGGGCGTTTGAGGTGAAAGTGGCTTCTACCATTGCCCGACTTGTCCCCGTGCGAATGACTCGACTAGAGACTTTACCCCCTAAAGCGGCATCAATGGCATCCAAAATAATCGATTTTCCAGCGCCGGTTTCACCTGTCAACACATTTAATCCCGCGCCAAATTCCAATTCCAGTTGGTCGATTAGGGCAAAGTTTTCAATTCGCAGGCAAAGCAACATCAAGCCAAATTCTCCACGAGGGCAGATGCCGGATACTTCTAATTTACAGGACAATAAGTATGAATGATCTTTCAGCAACTAGCAATACCTACTACTATACTAGTATGCCTGTTTAAGTGTAGCAGGGAGCGGAGGGGCGGAGGA
>CAZZZY010000708.1:0-3720 GCA_964658545.1 uncultured Acetobacteraceae bacterium
ACCCATTCCCCATTACCCATTCCCTATTTCCTTTGACTTTTCAAAACTCCCGTTTCATGTTGTATGGGCAAAACATCTAAAATATCAGTTTGGGAACAGTATTTTAAATCTTCTTGACAGTCAAGACGTAACAATCGTTGGCCGTGACTAGCTTGGTGAAGTAATCCCAATAAGTTGTCTTGCCATTGAGAGTAAAGAGCGATCGCACCAACTACTTCATCATTGCCAGCTAATTCTTCTAGTGACAACTTGGTTTGCTGTAAAAGACTATGAGCGATCGCACCTGCACAAACTGTATCCTCTAAAGAAAAACTACCTTCCCAACCAGAACCGACAATCCATACCGTCTCTGGTTGCAACTCTTGAAGAAATTGCACTACCGCAGCCCGGTTAATCAAAGCTGCTGCTAATAGATTTGGGGAGTCTTGTACCCGTTGTAAGGCACGAGTACCATTGGTGGTACTGATAAATAACCGCCGCCCCTGGACTAATTCTGGTGTGCAGTCGAGAGGAGAGTTACCCAACTCAAAGCCAGGTACTTTCGCGCCGCCGCGTTCTCCAGCCCGCAGCCGTTTTTCAGAGGGCCATTTTTCGCTAACTTCAATTAACTGGTCTAAATCGCTGAATACTTGTACAGCTTCGCCTCCAGCTGCCAAAACTGTCGCAATTGTGCTAGTGGCTCGCAAGACATCGACTGCGATCGCACATTCTGGCACTTTATCCGTTGGAGTCAATTCAGGAGTGTGGTATACGAATAGCTTCACGCGCTGGATACACCTGCTTTAATAGTACTGCCGCAAATAATATTCTACCCAGTTGGTGTCACTAACTATAGTTACAATTACTTTCAAAGAATTTTTTAGCATCAAAATGCACTATGTAACCCATTCAATACATACAGCATTTTTTAGGTAAATGAAGTACACAGGTAGGGGCACAGCACTGCTGTGCCCTGAAAATCATCTGTACCTCACGCCTGTTGCAATCTGCTATAAATACTCAAAAAGTCCATTTTTATGCTTCTATACTTTCAGACTTGCTCCATTATCCTGTAATCTAAAACAAGAACAGACTTTTTAAAGCTGTATTTGGCATTCTAAGTTAGCACCACTACGCATACTGAACTAAGCCTGCCAAACAAAAACCGAAATTTTCACCTCTACTTGGCTTATCCAAAATCTCAAATCGAAATCGCTATGGCACCTTTACCTGACTACCGCCCTAAACAACTATCTTTAGGCCCGTTGGAAGCGGAAATTTTAAATATCATCTGGGAACTTGGTTCAGTCACAGTCAAGGATGTACACGATCGCATTTTGACCGATCCTAACCGCGAATTAGCGTATACTTCTGTCACCACCGTTTTACGTCGCCTCACTGAGAAAGGTTGGCTGGCCTGCGATAAAAAAGAACGAGCATTCTATTGGCAACCAATGCTGAGTAAGCAGCAATCAGATGTCATCAAAGCTCACGAGCAGTTACAGCGATTTCTGGCGGTGGGGAACCCCGATGTTGTTGCTGCCTTTGCCGATAGCCTAGATGAAGCAGCTAGTGAGCAAATAGCAGCGATCGCCAAACGCATTCAATCAGCACGCCAAGCCAGGGAGGAAAAATGATGCATCTCATAATGATTTTGATTGCTTTGGCAGTCGCCTGGTGCTTAAGATCCTCTTGGAATCAACCCCAAGGCAATTGGAATCTGCGGTGGCAGCGATCGCTATTTTTGTTCCTCTTCCCACCCTTGCTAATTTTCATGACGGCGATCGCTGTGCTGTTCATGGGGCCTCAAGGACAAATGGGCGGAATGTATACAGGCTCAGTCAGCTATGTAGTAGCATTAATTTATTTGGCATTTTTTGCCATTTCCTGCATTAAACTGGCTTTTCAGGGTTGGCAGTCAGTGGAATCTGCCCGCAACTGTCCTCTGGTAAATTTGGGAAATAAACGAGCCAGGTTACTGCAAACGGGCGCTTTGTTTGCGGGTCAAATTGGTTTTTGGCAACCCGAACTGGTAGTTAGCCAGGGATTACTGCAAACTCTCTCACCACCTCATTTAGAAAGCGTCTTAGCCCATGAGCAAGGGCATCATTATTATAGGGATACATTCTGGTTTTTTTGGCTAGGTTGGGTGCGTTCCTGCACAGCATGGTTGCCAAATACAGAGCCTTTGTGGGAAGAACTGTTGGCTTTGCGCGAACTCCGTGCCGATGGTTATGCAGCGTTACAGGTAGACCCTCTGGTGTTAGCGGAATCACTTTTATTAGTGGTCAGTACCAGCCCAGTATTGTCGGAAATTTGCTGTGCTGCATTGGGTTCCTCTGGTGCAGGCGATCGCTTAGAACAGAGAATCGAAGCCCTATTAGCGCCACCAGAACCGATTCAAGAATCTCAATTGCAATCCTGGCATGGTTTTCTTTTGGCCTTGCTGCCTTTAATAACTGTAGTATTTCACACTTAATAAATAATTTTGCTTAACGGAACGCAAAAGTCCTCACCCTCAACCTACCATCTTTGGTGGGGATAGGGAGCGGACGGCGACGATTGCACCCCACTCGCTTTTAACAATTCAAAAATAAGCACCAAAAGACCCATAATTCAGAAACTTCACACATGGATTAAGTGACCATAGATTACTCACAGATAATCTAAAATCCAAAATTGAAAATCTAAATTTGTCAAACTCCCCAGGCTGGATTCGAACCAGCGACCAATCGATTAACAGTCGATCGCTCTACCACTGAGCTACTGAGGATCACTCACGATTTATAATCATAGGACTAAAAATAGTATTTGGCAAGTCCTTTGGCCAATATTTTTTTTAGATGCTTAAATTAGATAATTTTTACAGCCAAAATCCATTCAGAAACTTAAGCAGAGACTCTTAAATACCAAATATCTACTGTAATCCCATTCTTAATTCAGCCAGCCGCTGCCGCGCCTTAGCATCAATCGCATTAGCTAAAAACCTACTCTTAGATTGTTTGCGCGTATGATACTTCTGTCGCATCCGACAAACAGTGGCTTCCACTTCCCCACATAGTTGTTGTGCCGACAACCATTCAGCCCCATACCCCTGTATCATCAACTGCTGTGCCCGATCTGATGTAGCAACAATCACACGAGAAATTAAAGATTGGGCTATTTGCTGGCGCATAGACGCACAGGATTTTTCAATATAAGTATCTGCTGTTTGCCCAAAATCAGTGTAATAAACAGATAAAAAATCAGTAATCATTTCTTTATTACTAGAGGAGTTCTGATATTGGGCATCAAAAACTATCTGAGTTGCATAACCTTGAAACGCACTATAACCAGTCATTGCTTCCACAAGTTCGCCCCGTGCGGCCTCTAGTCCAACACTATCACGTGTTTTGATAAGGCAAGGCCAAGCGCCAATTATATTGTAGCCGTCCACTAACAAAACGGCTTGGAGTAAGGAACGGGGCATGGTTTTTAATCACAATTTTCTAGAGTTAACAAAATTCATTCATAAGTTTTATAATAATTGATGCACTGTATGTAACACTATGCTACACAGAATAAAAAATACGGTAGCCTCACAAAACTACAACCTAAGACAGACGTACCTACTTAAAAAGCGCCTTTGTTTAAAAGGCGCTTTTTAAGTAGTGGTGAAAGTAAAGAGTGCTGAATAAAGGGCAGAGTATGTGAAAGTACTTTTTATTCCAATGCCGTTCAGATAAGCCTTTTTTTCTCCCC
>CAZZZY010000709.1:0-3719 GCA_964658545.1 uncultured Acetobacteraceae bacterium
CACTCCCCCACTCCCCACTCATGTCCCTACCCTCCTTCCTCGCGCGTCGTTCGTTCCACTACGGCTGGATTGTCGCGGGTTTAACATTCCTAGCCTTGCTGGTAGCGGAGTTATCGCCCTGGTTTTGGGGGCTATTGTTGTCAATCGTTGGTTTTTGGAAAAGCGGGGTCTAGTTATGGGCATCTTAACTGCCAGTACAGCCACGGGGCAACTGGTGTTTTTGCCCATACTGGCCTCAGTAGCCGATCGCTTTGGGTGGCGAACTGCGGCTTTGGCTCTGACTGGTGCAGCACTTCTAATTATTCCAGCGATCGCAGCTTTTATGCGCGATCGTCCGGCGGATGTCGGTTTGCGACCTTTTGGCGACAACAGCGAAACTGTGGAAATATCACAGCCTAGAGCAAATTCCATCGCCTCTACCCTCAACGCCCTCTGGTTGGGAATGCATAAACGCGATTTCTGGCTGTTATTTGGTAGCTTTTTTATCTGTGGTGCTAGCACAAACGGGTTAATTGGGACTCATCTGATTCCTGCTTGTATTGACCACGGTATCCCTGAAGTCAAGGCTGCTGGTCTTTTGGCAATTATGGGACTATTCGATTTTTTTGGAACTACTATGTCCGGTTGGCTATCTGACCGATGGAACAATCGCTACTTATTGTGCTGGTACTACGGGCTACGGGGTTTGTCTTTGATTTTCTTGCCCTTCAGTTTCAACTTTTCCTTCTATGGACTTTCCATTTTCGCCGTCTTCTATGGACTTGATTGGATTGCTACCGTACCACCGACAGTCCGTCTTGTGGCCAATGCCTTTGGTAAAGAAAATGTCGGCGTGATGTTCGGTTGGATTGTCGCAGGAAACCAGATTGGTGCAGCCACAGCAGCATTCGGAGCCGGAGTATTGAGAACTTGGACGGGTAGTTATTTACAAGCCTTTATTTTATCAGGTATTCTCTGTCTAATTGCCGCAGTTTGTGTACTGCAAATTGGTCAAAGTCCCACTAAGAGCAATTCACAGCTATCTTCAGTCACGCTCAATCCTTAATTTATAGCTGGTATGTAAGTAGAGCGGCGCAAATAATTAAAGGTTTGTAGAGAGGGCTAAAGCCCTAATATGACGATATTTTGTTAATAAGTGTAGTTAAAGTAGGGCATTGCAATAAGGTTTATGAAGATGAAAGTTGACAGACAATAAAAACTAAGAGCTTTCGACATTATCAGCTAATCCTAATAAGGAAAATTAAATTTATGGCAACAACAGCTTTAATTGTCGGTGCAGGTAGCGGACTGAGTGCTTCTTTAGCTCGCCTATTTGCCAAAGAAGGATTTACCGTAGCTTTAGCGGCTCGCCAAATCGAAAAACTCACTCAATTGAGCAGTGAAATTGGCGCACTTAGTTTCGCTGCTGATGTTTCAAAGCCAGATGAAGTAGAACAGTTATTTATTGATATTGGTAATAAAATTGGTTCCCCCAATGTTGTCGTTTACAATCCCAGTTTTCGGGTGCGGGGGCCTCTTGTTGATTTAGACCCTGGTGAGGTAGCAAAAACCCTAGATATAACTGCCTATGGTGGCTTTATTGTGGCCCAAGCTGCTACCAAAAGGTTTTTACAACTTGGCGGTGGTGCTATATTTTTTACTGGAGCCTCAGCGAGTGTTAAGGGTTATTCTTTGTCTGCTCCCTTTGCAATGGGTAAATTTGCACTGCGCGGTTTGGCTCAGAGCATTGCTAGAGAATTAGCACCAAAGAATATCCATGTGGCGCATTTCGTGATTGATGGGGCAATCCGTTCAGCAATTCGCCAAGATCCAGTAGATAATCCTGATAGTACTCTTGACCCAGATGCGATCGCTCAAACTTATCTCAGTATTCTACGCCAGCCCCGCAGTGCTTGGACTTATGAAGTAGAACTACGTCCTTGGGTAGAGAACTTCTAGCCTAGACAATTGTTAAAAGGATGGTTTTGCAGGTATGAAAATTGATTTTGGTGCAACTGCTGTTGATTATGCAAAACACCGCGCTGGCTTTCCCAGTTCATTATTTAACAAACTTTCTGAATATGGTATAGGTTTACCAGGACAGAACATTGTTGACCTTGGTACAGGAACAGGAACACTAGCGCGGGGCTTTGCGGATAGAGGTGCTTATGTAATTGGCATAGACCCATCAGCATCACTTTTAGAACAAGCGAGACAGTTAAGCGAATCAGCCCAACTCAAAGTAGATTATCGAGTCGCAACTGCCGAAAATACCGACTTACCAGATGCAAGCGTCGATGTAGTCACTGCTGGACAGTGTTGGCATTGGTTTGACCGTCCCCGTGCTGTCCAGGAAATTACTCGGATATTGAAAGGAAATGGCTCAATTGCGATCGCTCATTTTGATTGGATACCCTTAAAAGGTAATGTCGTTGAAGCAACAGAACAACTGATCAAGGCTCATAACCCCGCGTGGAATCTAGACGGCCGGACTGGGTTGTATCCCCTGTGGTTACAAGATATTGGCGAAGGAGGATTCCGAGAAATCCGCACATTTTCTTATGATGTATTTGTACCTTATACACACGAAGATTGGCGGGGGCGAATTCGGGCGAGTGCTGGTGTGGGAGCCAGTCTGACACCAGAAAAGGTAGAAGTATTTGACCGAGAATTTGCAACGTTACTCGAAGCCAAATATCCCACACCAATCCTTCCGGTTCACCACAGAGTTTGGGCTGCGATCGCCAAATCACCACAATAAATACAAAACCTTTGCGTCCCTACCCTGCGGGAAAGCGTTCGCGTAGCGTCTCGTAGAGAAGCGCCTATGCGTTTAAACTCCAACCCTCAATCTAAACAAAAATAACCATGATTGAACTTTATTATTGGACAACCCCAAACGGTCATAAAATCACCATTTTCTTAGAAGAAGTCGGCTTACCCTATACCATAATTCCTATAAATATCGGTGCCGGCGATCAATTTAAACCCGAATTTCTAAAAATTTCTCCTAACAATCGCATTCCCGCAATTGTTGACCATCAACCAGTAGATGGAGGTACGCCGATTTCGGTGTTTGAGTCTGGGGCAATCTTGCTATATTTGGCAGACAAAACTGGTAAATTAATCCCCCAAGATTTACGTCATCGCACTCAAGTTTTAGAATGGTTGTTCTGGCAAATGGGAGGGCTGGGGCCAATGGCGGGACAAAATCATCACTTTAGCGCCTACGCTCCCGAAAAGATTGAATATGCCATTAACCGCTACGTGAATGAGACAGGACGCTTATATGGAGTGCTGAATAAGCAACTAGCAGATAGAGAATTTGTGGCTGGTAATTATTCCATTGCCGATATAGCTGCTTATCCCTGGATTGTGCCCCATGAACGCCAAAATCAGAATCTAGAGGATTTTCCTCACGTCAAGCGCTGGTTTGAGGCAATTAAAGCTCGTCCGGCAACAATTCGCGCCTACGAGAAAGCAGAAGCGCTGAAAACTCAAGCGCTTGACCCAGATAAATCAAGAGATTTGTTATTTAACCAATCGGCGAAGACTATTCAACCTTGAGCGTTCTGGACTTGAAGAAGAATCCAGAAATCAGAATGGGCTACGCCCCGCTTCGTTTATGCTTAGTGGTTTTGGATTGGGTGGACTTATTTACGAGTCGCTCAGTTAAATAGTAGTCAAGCAACTAGTACGTCACGGCGGAAATAAGCCACCCATTTAAAATCGCTAGACAT
>CAZZZY010000710.1:0-3711 GCA_964658545.1 uncultured Acetobacteraceae bacterium
AGCCCTCACCTGCTGGCGATGTAACCGTCATAAAGGCACTGACTTAGGATCGTTTGATCCAGAAACAGGGGCTTTTAGTTTTCTCTTCAACCCACGCACCCAAAAATGGGCTGAACACTTCACCTTTTTAGAACTGCATCTGGTGGGATTAACGTCTACGGGACATACAAATATTAGATTACTACAAATAAATGGCGACGAACGCATAGCTGAACGGCAAAGATTGCGCTGAACTGTTCAGGCATGACACAGGCATTCACTTACACAGCTAAAATGATTTCAAGGAAACTCTTCAGCAGAACCACAACGCTGAAAATTATCCTGTAAGTATTATCTGGTGCGATCGCAGGAGGCAAAAATGGGTTTGGCTGGATTAAGAATTGTGTTGGTAGAACCAGCTGGGCCGATAAATATCGGAGCGATCGCCAGGGTAATGAAAAATTTCGGGCTATATCATTTAGTATTAGTGAACCCCCAATGCGATCCGCTATCGACGGAAGCTTTGATGATGGCTGTTCATGCTCAGGAAATTTTAGAATCTGCGGTATTCGTGGCGACCTTACCAGAAGCATTGCATGGATGTGTACGGGCGATCGCTACGACCGGTCGCGTGCGGAGTTGGGAAACACCTTTAGAAAACCCCCGCACTGCACTACCCTGGTTACTGGAGGAACCAGAAAAACCCACGGCACTAATTTTTGGCAGAGAAGACCGGGGATTAAGCAATGAAGAATTAAATTATGCACAGAGGTTTGTTGGCATTCCCACAAGTCAAAATTATGTAGCCCTAAATTTAGCTACCGCCGTAGCAATTTGCTGTTATGAATTGTCACAATGTGCAGAACAACCGAACCCGAACACTCAGACCTTACCCCAAAGTGAACTCGCACCCTTAGATGTTGTGGAAGGATACTACCAGCAATTAGAATCACTATTACTGAAAATTGGTTATGTGTATCCTCATACGACAGCTAGTCGCATGGGAAAATTTCGCCAACTATATAATCGCGCCCACCTGAAAACTGGGGAAGTAGCCATGCTGCGAGGGATTTTGCAGCAGGTAGAATGGGCCCTTAAAAACCAGAGGGATGGTGAAAAGTTGTAATTATTCGTTTAATATATACGCAATCATTCCCCAAAATATTTAATATAGCTTAAACTAAACACACAAATGCTACTTGGTAGCAAAGTAGAATTTGAGTATTAATATTGCTTAAAGATGAAGTTTTGGGTCAGAAGTCTGTCTGCAATAAAAAAGCCAAGTGGGTCACAAGGAGTAACTGTGTCAGAGTCAAGTGACGAACTAAAAGCTTTCTCGCGGCGTCAACCCTTAAATGGTCGCCAGGGGCCACAAAAGGTTCAAAAAGTGGCACAAAAGAAAGTTAAAGTTAACAGCCAGCAGCAAGCTGCTAATGGACGAGAAGCGGCACTAGCACGCCCAAAAAATCGCATCAGTCCTTCCCCAATCCCTGTGACTACGCGTAGGGTAAAATCAGGGTTAGTCATGCCAACGGCAGTAAAACCAATACCTAGTGTAAAGGGGAAAATTCCTCCCTTCCGACCAGGTGCTGTGATGGTGAAAACAGTGCGGATGGAAAAGCCAAAAGTCGGCAGGCGCTCATCGCGGAAGACGCGGTTAAAGCCAATGGCGAAAACCATATTGTATATTGTGCGGTTATTGATTGTGGGTGTTGGGATGGGTGCAATTGTGGGCACGGTGTTGTCAGTATTAGACCCAGCTAATCGCATCACCACAACTCCAACGGCGCAATCTAATAGTAATGTTGTGGTGCGATCGTCGCAGCCACAACCTACCCAAACTCCTCCAGGCGCAGCTTCGAGCCTATACCTATCACATGAAATTACCCCTTTAAAAAATGCTGTGCAAAATTTGGTGGCGACCAACCCAAATCTGACACCAGGAGTTTTCTTAGTAGATTTAGATAATGGTAATTATGTAGATGTCAATGGCTCTACCAGTTTTCCAGCAGCTAGCACAATAAAAGTACCGATCCTACTTGCCTTTTTCCAGGATGTGGACGCGGGAAAAATTCGCCTTGACGAAATGCTCACCATGCAACAGGATGTGGTAGCTGGTGGTTCTGGAACTCTGCAATACAAACCAGCCGGAACGCAGTACACGGCTCTGGAAGTAGTCACTAAAATGATTACAATCAGCGACAACACGGCGACAAATATGCTGATTGCCCGACTAGGAGGAATAGAGGCGTTAAACCAGCGTTTCCGCACTTGGGGATTGACAACCACAACAATTCGCAATCAACTCCCAGATTTGGAAGGGACAAATACCACTAGTCCGAGGGAATTGGCGAATTTAATGGCTATTGTCAGTCAGGGAAATTTAGTGAGTATGCCATCACGAGACCTCATGCTCGACATCTTGCGTCGCACCCAGAGAGACACTCTGCTACCATCGGGTTTAGGAACAGGTGCAAGAATTTACCACAAAACGGGCGATATTGCTACGATGCTGGCAGATGCAGGTTTAATTGTTGTTCCAACTGGCAAACGCTACATAGCTTCTGTCATGGTACAACGCCCCGAAAACGATCCTCGCGCCGAAAAATTAATCAGTTCAATTTCTCGTGCTACTTACCAAGAGTTTAGCCAAAATGCTGTTACATCCAACAGTACTACAAGCACTATACCCGCAACTGGTTATCAGCCCCCTATTGTGAGTCCTGTACCCAACGGTGCAACAGGCACTCTACCCATAAATGCTTATCAACCCCCCGTTGTAAGTCCTGTACCCAACGGTATGGAAGGTACTGTGCCGGCAAATGGTTATCAATCTCCAGTGATGAATCCTCAGTATTATCCCCCAAGATAATTAATAATTAAAAGCAGTTCGATAACAAATTTTTAATTTCAAATTGCTGATTATACAAAATTATCCTTTGTATGTATTATTTTACTTCCACAAGGGAACTTATAGGGAACAGTCTGTATCAAATATTCTAGAAATGTGTCTTAATTACAAATTACGTAGCTTGCTTCTCGCCAAAGGCGAGTATTACAAATCAGCTATGCATATACTCAAACTGTGCGATCGCCAGACATCGTTTTCATTACTAGTAACCATTAGTCTTACCACTTTACTAGTCCCGCCCTCACTAGCGCAAACTCCCCCAATACCATCACCTTCAAATGCGCCTTTAGAACTAGACTTATTGACTAAGCCAAAAGACTACGTAATCACAGCCAACACCATTAATCCAGCCCAATTGACCGTTCCAAGTTTATGGTGGGCACAACAGAACTCTGAGAAAAAGCTATTGGATAATTGGATAGCATATCCAGCTTCTGGAAAAGAACCTGCACGAGTAGACTTAATCGTGAATCAGCAAATTTGGAGTTTACTAGAGTATGTAGAGCGCTACGACTTCGTAAATCGCTTGGGTAGCGCTGCACGTAACTTTGGTTACAACGTCAGGGTATTTAACTATCAAAAAGAACCTTTGGCAACCTACACTTGCAACTTTAGTATAAGTCCAGCATTATGCAGTATCCAAACAACTATTAAGAACAAGATAGGGTTACAGCATTCTTTATAGAATCGCCGTTGAGATTAAAAGCTTTATTGGACTCCAGCAATTAGATAGTGAAGACAATACGGTTCGGTTAAGAAAAGTTATTAAACCGCGTCCATCTTGAAAACTGTAGTTCTTTCCGTATGAAAAGAAAAAACCC
>CAZZZY010000711.1:0-3704 GCA_964658545.1 uncultured Acetobacteraceae bacterium
CCATTTGCTTTCAAGGGAACCAAGCAGTTCTTTGGTGCGGCGATGGATGCTAATGAAACTTTGCGTAGTTGGGGGCGGATGCAAGTTACTTCTTACTTGCAGAACCGTTATCGCAGTTATCAAGCAGGATGGACAAGTGAAACAGGTGCAGTAAATTTATCTATTTTCCGAGGTACAGATCGATATCTTGAAAAAAACATCTTTGAAAAAAGTGGGTATATTTTAAGTGATGCTGCCCAGACACGGTACATGGAAAATGGTGGGAATATTCAAGATGCAATAGAACACGCAAAATCTGTACACCAAGAATGGCTAAAAATATGGGATAATGAAAATGATTTTGCTCAAATTCATGGATTATATGGGGGTGAGTTAGCTAGAGATTTTAACCTTGAAAGAACTCTTATTTCAGTTACCTCTAAACCCAATGTAGTAGATACATTCGGTTCAACTATTTTCCAAGGAAGTGTGCCAAAATCTATACTCATTCCTCAAACTATTCCCGGTGCGGGAGAAAGCGAATACTTAATTCGGTATGGGACAAATGCGTTAAATAAGTTGTAAGTTTAGTGATTTGTAAATATCATTATTAGTACAATAGAGGTAGTTAGCAGTTTAGCTTATTTTCTACCAATGGTAGGTAATGATAGGCGCTATACTCTCTATACCTTTTTATAAGAGAAGGTCTCCAGCACGAGTCCGGAGGTAGGAGGAAATAATTATGAATGAAAACTTTAGTTCTTGGTAGAAAACCCAGTTTAAAAAGAAGAATTGTATCGAGACAAGCAGCGCAAGATACAAAGCGTCCTTGCTTCAATACCGCATTTTTAAGGTTGGGTTACTCCTGCTTCCTGAATTTCTGTTTCGTGCTTTGCTACATTTTAAGAACAAATTCTTTAAGCTCACTTAGAAGATCATGAACTCAAAGAAGCCTAGTATAAAACATACTTGTATTGACGGTCAAGAAATCTTATTTCCTAGCCAAATGGACTGGGAAACTTTAAAATTAAATCCAATTATCGATGATAGACCACTGGCTATTTTAGATTCCGTTTGGTCAGCACTTGAATTTGCTCAGAAGCACCCTGAAATTAACTTGGGGCTTGGAAAAATATCAATTGGGAATGAATGGATGCCATATATTTTTCTTGATATAGAATCAAACTTTCAAAGAGTCCACTTGGAAACTTTAACCTGTAGTTTTTGCAATTGGCGAGGAAAAACAGCTAATCCTATGGTTATCGATCCCTATTTTGGAGATGGGATAAATCAAGATCATTTCACTCTTATGAGAGCTGCTGAAAGATATCCTGTGCTTCCTTGCCCCTCATGTGGCAATCGCTTGCCAAGGCATCCAATTTGGGTAGAGCCTGTGAATTATAAAGATTAATTCATGAAAGCACTGACTCGACAAATGGCGATAGCGTTCGCGGAGCGTCTCGTAGAGAAGCGCTGCTGCGAAGCGCAGATCGCACTATTGACTATACCTTTGACCTAGTTGGCAACCGTTTAAGCAGGACTGACTCTGCTGAGGGGCTAACTACCTATGTTTACGACGGCAATAATCGCCTAACTTCTTTATCTCATGCTAATGGAACTTTGCGTAATTGGGGGCGGATGGGGGTTAGTACTTCTTTTGATAACTGGTTAGCAGCAGGTAACAAAGGCGGATTTAGAAGAAGTTTGGCTGCATCGAGAACTAATAACTTTCGGAATAATTCAACTGTTTTTTATCATGGTACAAGTAGTGAATTTGGTGCTAATATTCGGAGTACAGGGATTGACTTATCTTATGGACGTCCAAATGCCGATTTTGGATCTGGTTTCTATGTTTCCAGCCAGAGAGATACAGCACTATGGAGTGGAACACGTCTTTACGGAGATAATGTAGACATTGTGACATTTAGGGTTTCAAATCAGCAATTAGAGAAACTCGACAATTTAACATTTGATTCTCCGTCTGGAGATTGGGCAGATTTTGTCAAATTTCACAAAGACTATGCCCCAACCGATTTAATGCATGGTGGTGATGTATATGATACCGTAACAGGACCTCTTGTCAGAAGATTTAGCAGCACTGGGCAAGTATTAGATTGGTCTGGACGAGTTCAAACAAGCATTAATACACAGCAAGGAGCGGACTTATTCAACAGGAGTATAAAATGATTAATTTTTTATTTAAAACTGATAATGACACAATACGCCTGTTTCAAATAGTCTTTTGGTGCTTAAAAAATTTTTTCGGTTATACAGACGATTCAGCTATAGAAGCTATAAACAGTTTTTATGAAAAGAACGTGGAAAGATATGATGACGACTTTTACCATCATGAAATGCCGTTCAGAGTGGCAGTAAGAATTCATTACTTTGAAGTATTGAAGGGAGAAACTGATAAGTTTTATCACTGGAGAAGAGAATCTGGCTATGATGTAGATCCAAGAGAAGCAATTGATTACTTTAGAAAGCATTATTATGTAAAGTAATAATCTCAATTATGAATAGCTAGAGCAGTATTATCACGTTTAAATACGGCAAAATTAATTTTTTATTCATGAGAAACCGAATCTTGCGGGTAGTTGCATTCATTCATTATTGCTTCAAAGAGAGTACTGTGAAAATAACACAAATAACTTCGAGAAAAATGTAATTATTAATGTATGCTAATTGAACTTGCAATTGGAGATGCGTATGGTGCAGGGTTTGAATATGCATCTAAGCAATTTGTAGAACACCATAATGATCTTTCAGGTTATATCCAGCATCCACGACACACCATTAAACCTGGTCATTATACAGATGATACCCAGATGAGTTTGGCAATAGCAGAAGCCATCATTGCCAATGATCCTTGGACATCTGAAAATCTAGCTAATCGATTTGTCAATGTATTTAAGCGCGATCCAAGAGAGGGCTACGCACAAGGTTTTTACCATTTCCTGTTAGATGTTTCTGATGGACGCGATTTTATTGAGCGCATTCAACCAGAAAGTGACAAAAGTGGTGCAGCAATGCGTGCAGCACCTATAGGCGTATTTAAGACAGTTGAAGAAGTTATTGAAAAATGCCAAGTTCAAGCATCACTGACTCACAACACCCCTGAAGGAATTAATGCCGCAATATGTGCAGCGCTAGCAACACATTATTTATTATTTCAGCTTGGCTCAAAGAAAAGCTTAGGGCATTTTCTTGAGAAATATATACCTGGTGATTGGTCAAAGCCTTGGCATGGTAAAGTAGGTTCTAAGGGCTGGATGAGTGTGCGTGCTGCCATCACTGCTATCTCTGGGAGCAGTTCAATGAGTGAATTACTTAGACGCTGTGTTGCGTTTACAGGTGACGTAGATACAGTTGCAGCAATTGCTTTAGCAGCAGGTTCGTGTTCTATCGAAATAGAACAAGATTTGCCTACTCATATGCATCAGTTTTTGGAGAATGGACTATTTGGATATGATTACATAAAGAACCTAGATAAAAAATTGCTAGCTATGTGTACGTAGGTTTCTGGTAACACCATTGTGGACAGATACAATCACCACAGGTGGAGAAACAATTAGTGGGACTTAGACAAAACAGAAGACTGGAGTTTAGGTGCGACTCGTAAGAGCGTAAATTCATAGCGCTAAGTGAGAACGCTAGGGTCACACCCTAGCTTTGATGGCAGCAAGAGTCAAGTTGCTTATGATGAATTGGGTCGTGTTCAAACC
>CAZZZY010000712.1:0-3698 GCA_964658545.1 uncultured Acetobacteraceae bacterium
TCCGCTCACGGTAGCTATCTTTGATCCGAACTTTTTCTGGGGTTAAGTCAAGTTTATCTGCCATTGCGATCACTTAATAGATGTAGATGCTGAATTCTTGCTAGTAATAGTTTTTGCCATCTCTAAAAGCCCAAAGACATTGGCTTCCACCGGGTTGTCGAGAATCTTGAAACCGTTCTTCTCTAACAACTTTTTAAATCCTGGTAACAGACAGCCTCCACCAATCGCCCAGATTTCGTCCCCTTGGTGCTTGGCATCAAGTGTCAGATTCACCACTTTCTTCAAGTATTTTTCATACCAATCTTTTAAAGAAGCGCTGTATATATCTTTAATATCGATGTCACGGCTGTACCTGGTATGTCCCATTTCTAGACAAAATCGGATTTTGGAGGCATCCCCGATTTTTCCGCCATTTAAATGTTTCATTTTTTGGGAGATATCATCGATGAGAACTTCTACACCGATGGGGTAGGCGGTGTGAACTTCTCGTTGACCCCGGTTGTAACGAGAATACAGGGTTGTTCCATTGCCAAAGTCTAAAATGGTTAATTTTTTTGGTAGTTGATGCCCAAACAATGCACCCATACCCTCTAGTACAACTTTCAGCACTTCTACTTTTACTTCTGATTGCTTGCCAGCAAGTATTGGCTGATATTCTCCATTGAGTACTTTTTGTAGTTCTGATGCCAGAGCAACATCATGTAAACTGACGACTAATTTTAAGTGCCAAGCCTTACGGTGTGGCAGATGTGCCAATGCACCGAACAAAGTCAACAACGCATTATTGACTTTATTTTCATTATTATCGGTGTTCCGGTCAAAATGATAACCTGTGCGGAAGGCTGATTCTCCAACAGTGTAAGAAGTGCCGTTAAAAACTACTCGTCCGGGTACATCTTCCATCTCGGCATTGGTTATATAGCTGGGGACACGAACTACTTCAAACCCTTCGACTAAAAGTTTGAGGCTTCCGTAACCGTTATCAAAACCCGCAGGAAAAATTTTTTGTAACGTGTGAATGTTTGACATAAATACAAAGGTAATACACTTTGATTTGTGAAAGTTATCTGTTCAGATAATTTGGGGGAGTAGGGGAGAGAAGAATAAAATAACTACCCCTTTTTGATCCAGACTCAAGAGTTTATCATAACCCCTTGGGGGCTAAGTGGGGTACAAAATGTCAACCAGTCAAATATACCCCATTTAGCACCTATATGCACCCTATATAGGGGTCAAAATGTCACCAAAGTCTTGAACTATTGTTGGGGTATATATAGCCCCCATATAGCCCCCAAGAGTCATTTTGGAAATCTTTTTTATCAACGCAGCAGAAATTAAATTAGATCATCGTTGACTGTTTGATTTATACTTTACTGTCAATAAGATTGTTGAAAAGCAATTCAGTCTTTCACTCTAACTTCTTGCTGAATAAGTAACTTAGGGTCACTACTTGCTGACAGGTTCAGCTTTCTCTACTGAATTATCATTCACATCCAAAGTCAATTCCAAAGGAGTCCTTTGGGGGTAAGCTTTTACTACTTGTCGATAAACTTCATAATTAGTAGGTAGTGTCTTCTGTAAATTACCCACTCCATAGGTCAGGAAAGTACTGAACATCTTTCATCAATTCAGGTTTGCCTGCCTCGAATTGAGATTTTTTACGTTGTTCAACTTCATCAACACTTGGTCGTGGCGGTAAAGTAGGCCACCATAGCCCTT
The DNA here is from genome assembly GCA_964658545.1 of uncultured Acetobacteraceae bacterium. Classification (GTDB taxonomy): domain Bacteria; phylum Cyanobacteriota; class Cyanobacteriia; order Cyanobacteriales; family Nostocaceae; genus Nostoc. The sequence goes on from CAZZZY010000712.1 coordinate 1,720, forward strand.
GGTCACACCAATCCGCAATTGATAATGGGCTTCGCCCCGCTACGCTAACGCAATTCGCAATTATTATCTCTCAACTTTAATTGTGGGCTGAAATATTGATACGTGTCTTTATTAATAAGTTGAGGAGCCATAAATCAATTGCGAATGGGCGAAAAAGCGAATTGTTGGGTCATCTGGGCCAACAACTGCTCCTGGCGGTTTCAATCCATTCCGATTCAACATTGAAGTATTCGTTCATGTTTCAATGCGTGGCTGTGGTTGATTAGTTAGATCATTGGCATACAAAACAAGCCAGGTGTAACTGGTGAGCGCTGTAGCTTCATACTGTTCAGCAGTAGTAGTACTGCAACTAGTTAGTGTCAGTGTCATTAGTGCAGTTATTATTGAGGGTAAAAATCTCAGCTTTTGCATTATCAATCGTTAATATCTTTTACCAATCACTCTTGAAGAGGGTGTGTGCCATCATTGCTGCCAAGGAGAAGGAATCGCTGTTGTCGAAAGCACCTGACCCATTGTTAATCTGATAGCCGTCTGCTTACAGTTGGGGCATTGGATTTTTACCTGGGTTAGTGAAGGACGACCTTTGTATTCTCCCATCACAGGTTCACCAGTGTACTCGCTGATTATTCCCTGGTGAGAGTGCCAACACTCCAATATCACGCGCCCCACTTGTTTGTCGCAGTCCATAAATTGGATGTGTTGATAGCGTTCTGGTGGTAACTCTTCATCATCATCTGGAAGTGTAAATTGGGGCTGTTGTAGTGAATTAGATTTTTTCTTGTCAGGGGAGATACGTTTGGCTTTGCCTTTTTCTAAATGTTGCGGTTTCTCAGAAAGGTTCCTCTTTGACGCGAAAGGAGGCACCGTTTGGCCTTGCTGCTCTACTGATGGCGACTCATCACTGGGAGTTGGTTCAGCCCGAAGTGTAACTGAGGGTTGCTCTACTGGTTGGTAAGCAACAAGTTCAGACTTTTGGCTTGAGTTGTTGGATTTTGGCTGAGACAAAAAGTGGTTTGGATGAACGTTGGATAGATTTCATTGACATTTCTGTTTTACTGAACTTACCTGAACTGTGGAACAATCGTATTCTAGCGGTCAATTTATCTATTTTGAACGCTGTGGCATTACTTAATAAGATAGTATCCTTAACGTTTTAGGTAAAATAATCTCGTGGTATAAGCCTGTTAGCTAAGACATTCTAATCACAACTGATAAATCATTAGTAGTACGATCACCAGGCTTCTACTTGACTCCGGTTGTTGAAGTTGTATATTGAATGACCCAAAACGTTTTGGGTCAGCAGCACAAATATCTATAAAATCTCTAATTAAGTAAACAACTCCACTAGAGCAAGGTAGAATGCAATTCAATCACGAGTAACGGAAACAGAATTTTGGCGACCAAATTTGTAACACTTACTGCCTTTAAAGGGGGTGTGGGCAAAACTACCTCAGCAGTATGTCTGGCTTGCCTGTTCGCACAGAAAGGATATAAAGTTTTGCTCATTGATTATGATCCTAATCGTTCAGCATCCGTTTGGGGTTCTCGCGGCTATCTACCCTTTCAAGTTGCTACAGAAAATACAGCTAACCGAATAATGGCAAAAGAGAACTTTGATTTTATTGTCATTGACACTCCTGCACGACCAAGTTCTGCTGAGATTAAAGAGCTAGTTGACGGATGTGATTTGCTTTTAGCTATTACAACTCCTTCTGCTCTCTCAATGAGTGCTTTAAACATGATGGTTCAAAGTTTTCCACCAAAAACCAAATATTCTGTTTTGTTAACTGTTGTACCTCCATCATCAGAGCCGGATGGGGAAATCGCTTTTCATACGCTTAGAGAGCAAGGTCTACCTGTGTTAGAACAAGGGATTCAACGCTTGAAAGTTTATGAACATGCATCTGCCGAGGGGAAGCCAATTTATGAAATTAAAAGAGGAGGAAAAAAAGCATGGGAAGATTGGAAGGAACTAGCAA
>CAZZZY010000713.1:0-3694 GCA_964658545.1 uncultured Acetobacteraceae bacterium
CCCGTTCGGCTGACCCACTCACTACTCCCCATCTCCTGCGCTGACTCAAAGCCAAATTGACAAGCAGGTAACTCATTTGGGATGGAGAAAATTATCTCGTCTGTGATTTCTGCTGGGAGTTGGCGACAAAAATCTAAGGCTTGTTCTAGGGTTTCGGAACCAAACCAGCTAATAGGGGCAATTTCTCCCCAGCCGAGTTTACCTAATTCATCGGTAAGGCGGAGAATAATACCTTCACGAATATCCCAGTTACCATGATTGGTAGTCAGTGTTCTCACAAATTTTCGCCGATAACGACGAAATTCAAATCTGTATGTCACTATGCGAAAATCAACCTTGATCAGAATTATTTTTAGTAATCAGTGATTCTGCCAATGCCCCATGCCCCAAGCAACTCCAGAAATGCACGGCTACAGCGATGAATTTACAGTTACTAACTTTGTCCGGCTGATTGTGATTTTCTTGGACGTGGCTGCATAATTTGAAGGCAAAGGGTAAACTCACCCAACTCAGTAACGTCCAAGCTGGAGAAATTCCCAATAGCACAAACAGCAAGGTGAGGGGATAAATGCTGCCAGTAAGCCAAACTAGAAGTTGGGCCCCTTTTTGGGTTCCTAGACGGACGATGGGCGATCGCTTCCCTGCCGCTATGTCATCGTTAACTTGGTGAAAGTGTGAGCAAAACAAAACTAAGGTTGTGGCAATCCCGACAATCACTGAAGCTGCTAAACTTGTCATTGACCAAGTTTGAGTCTGGCTGTAATATGCTGCCTCCACTGCTAAGGGACCAAAGGCAAAAAAGCAAAGAATCTCGCCTAAACCCTGATATCCTAAGCGAAAGGGAGGCCCTTGGTACATATAGCCTAAACCACAGCACAGCAGAATGATGCCGATAACACTTAGGTCTTGTTGCCAAAAAGCGATCGCTAGTATACCCAGCAGCCCCAAACCTAAACACAAATTTCCTAACCAAAATATTAATAGCTTATTGCCTGTTAAGTTCACTAGAGAATGATGTTTATTTTGATCAATCCCTGTTTCGGAATCAAAGACATCATTACTGATATTTTCCCAGGCAAGAATTAAGATTGCAGCAGCTACAAAAGTAGAAAATACTGCACCATTGAACATTTTAGTTTCTGCAAATGCTATTGCTGTTCCCACCCAAATGGGCATAATGGCAACACTGTACATTGGCGGTTTAATCGCTGCCATCCATAACTTAGTGTTGGGATATAAAATTTGCTTGGTAGTCATATAACCTCGTGATTAATTAAATTACCTGAATATTACGTAATCGTTCAAGGCAAAAGTAAAAAGTAAAAAGGCAAAAGAAAGAAAAAGAAAAATGGTTTGAGAGCAACTAAATTTATTTATGGAATGAAATAAAAACATTTATAACGATAGCGCAGCGTTAGCGAGTCATCGAGCGTCGTGGCGTAGCACGAGAAATAATACGTCATTATTAAATCCCCTAAATTTATTTATGGGGATTATCTTTTTACTTTTTACTTTTTACTTCTTAACCCGGCTTGTTAACGTTGTAGTCTTAGGCTGCAACGGCCTTATCATGGTCTGATAACACCACAATCAAGGCAAACCCTACGCTAGTGAAATGGCAACTTACTATGTTACCTATAAAAATACGACCACGATTAATTACACTTTAGGAAGTTAACTTAAAGAAAATTTACTATCGTTATATCTATGACAGTTTCACCATGTCGTAACAACTTGTTTGTAGAGCGCAAAGATTTATATCAATTTCTGTTGTCAGTCCAAGAAAAGTGCCTCAAAAATAATTGTAGGCAAATTGTCAGTATCTCCCAGGAGATCCATTTCGTTGACCCTTTACTTGTATTGGATAAACTTACACAAGCAAATGAAATAAATTTTTACTTTGAGGACAGAGCTAAAGGGGAAGCGATCGCGGCAATAGATGATGTGGCAAAATTACAAATTGATGGCGCAGCTCGTTTTATTGAAGCCGAACATTTTATCAAATCTTGTCTAAAAAATATAATTAATTTTGGTAAAGCTAACCAACCTTTTTCTGGGCCTCATTTTTTTTGTTATTTCAGCTTTTTTGATAAAAATGCCCACATAGATTATCCATTTCCATCGGCTACCATCTTTCTTCCCCGTTGGCAAGTAGCTGTGAAAAATCAGCGTTGTATATTAGTAACAAATATAATTATCAATAAAAATGCAAATATTCAAAGGTTGTTGGAGAATGTCCAAAATAAAATTGAATTTATCCAATCTTTAGAATACTACTCTCCTAACATTGATTGTTTATCGGCAGATTTTTACAATAAATCTTTCACAAACGCTACTCAATTTAAACGTTCAGTAGCATCTGCTTTAGAAAAAATTCGGTCTAGTCATTTAAGCAAGATTGTCCTAGCAGATATATTAGACGTAAAGTCAAGCAACCACTTTGACTTAATTAGATCCTTAAATAATCTTAGGCAAATACATCCTAATTGTTATATTTTTTCTACAAGTAATGGCAAAGGACAAAACTTTATTGGTGCAAGTCCAGAAAGATTAATTAGTATTAATAATCAACAGTTAATTACGGATGCTTTAGCTGGTTCTGCACCGCGAGGGAAAACCCCTGCTGAAGATGCAGCTAATGCCAATCGTTTACTCAATAGTGAAAAAGAAAAGCATGAACATTCACTGGTGCTTGATTTCATTACCCAACGTCTATGCCAGCTAGGTTTATTACCCCAAATATTAGCACCCCGGCTGCGACAATTATCGAATATCCAGCATTTATGGACACCAATCAGTGCTATGGTTCCAGCGAACATACACCCATTAAAGATTGTCGGACAATTGCATCCTACACCAGCTGTTGCTGGTGCAGCAAGAGATGTAGCCTGTGCCGAAATTCGTCATTACGAAAGCTTTGAGAGAGGTTTGTATGCTGCACCTCTGGGTTGGATAGATTCTCAGGGGAACTGCGAGTTTATTGTGGGAATTCGTTCGGCATTGATTGATGGCGATCGCGCCAGATTATATGCTGGTGCTGGGATCGTGGCTGGTTCTGATCCTGACAAGGAGTTTGCAGAGGTGCAACTTAAACTTCAGGCGTTACTTAAGGCATTAATTTGAAATATAGCATGATGAGGTCAAAACTAATCTAGTGGCTCGCAAAAATTATTCACGCCTTGCTTGAGGACATAAATCAAAACTGGCGTTGCCAAAATCTTAGGAAACGTGGGCATTGCTTTTAGATGTTCCATCATCTTTGGAAGTGAAGTATTAAGCAAATCTTCCCGGTATTCTTGTTCACAAATGACCACACGCCATTTTCTAGCCAAGGCATCTAACCACTCAGAATTTGGTCTTTCTGGTTGTTGTCCGGCTCGGATAGCTAGCGTCATCGCCGCATCTTCTAAATCTCCATCACAGTCTTCAATCAAATCCAGCGCTTCCATATCGCTGGGATCATCTGCCAATTGAGAGCGAAACTGTGCAATCTCTTGAGATGTTACTTTAGTCATGAGTCTTGAAAAGGCGAGCGATCGAACACTCAGTTATGCTACATCATTTCACAAAATTCCTGTTACCAAAAAGCCTCATTGAAAAATGAGGCTTCAGAATTTTTAATTGGGAGATGAAGTCAGGAGTATAGCCATTTTCAATCCAGTGAGGTACAGGTATACAAATAGACCTAACCCCC
>CAZZZY010000714.1:0-3693 GCA_964658545.1 uncultured Acetobacteraceae bacterium
TCAAACCATTTTTCTTTTTCTTTCTTTTGCCTTTTTACTTTTTACTTTTGCCTTGTTCGGTCAACCTAAAACTACCATTAATAGCTATGAACAAAACCGGAGGTGCATTGAAGCCGGAAACGCTTATTTGCTAATATTTCCAGTGCGACAACATTAAAACAGGGCAACTTTTCATCACCATGCCAACATCTACAATTGACGATAAAGACGCAGCAGCTATCCAAGCTGCCAGAATTGGGGTTGCTATATGCGATCGCACCGCCTGGGGACGCATCAAAGTGGCTGGCGACGATCGCCTCAATTTCTTACACAACCAAAGTACTAACAATTTCCAAATACTCAAGCCAGGACAAGGTTGTGATACGGTTTTCGTCACTTCCACAGCCAGAACAATTGATTTAGTAACCGCCTATGTTAGAGAAGATGCAGTAATCCTGCTGGTTTCACCCAATCGCCGCCAATTTCTCATGGAATGGTTGGATAAATATATTTTCTCTGCCGACAAGGTGGAATTATCTGATATCACACAATACACCAATACATTTAGCCTCATTGGCCCAGGAAGCGACGCTATTTTAGAAAACTTGGGTATTGGCGAACTCATCGGACAACCTTACGGTAGTCACAAAGTATACACCATTGCTTCTGCCGAAGGGGTGCGGATTGCTGTGGGTAGTGGGCTAGCTGCGCCCGGATACACCTTAACTTTCCCCTATACTGATAAATCTTCGGTGTGGAACAAACTATTAGAAGCCGGGGCGGTAGAGATGAGCGATCGCGCTTGGGATGCCTTGCGAATTCTACAAGGCCGCCCCGCCCCAGATGCTGAACTCACAGATGATTATAATCCTCTGGAAGTAGGTTTGTGGCAAACAATTTCTTTTAATAAAGGTTGCTATATTGGGCAAGAAACCATTGCTCGATTAAATACATATAAAGGTGTAAAACAACACCTGTATGGTATTAGGCTCAGTGCTACTGCGGAAATTGGCAGTGCGATCGCAGTTGGAGATGAAAAGGTCGGCAAACTTACCAGTTATACAGAAACTCCTGATGGTTATTTTGGACTAGGTTACATTCGTACCAAAGCTGGTGGTGTAGGCTTAAAAGTCCAAGTGGGAGAAACTGAAGGTGAAATAGTAGAAATCCCCTTTGTTTCTCACGAGTACCCGTAAGTCATTACGAATTACGAATTACGCCCTGCGTAGTAGTGCCATAACAAAATTCATCTACCCAAGAAGCTAGACTACGGGCATTAGTGGTTGATAAATTCACTTTGCTCTTAGCATCTTGTGGTTGAATATTCGATTGTTTGCCATTGCTTTTAATATCAGTAGTAATTGCTAGCGATCGCACTGGTTTACCATTACTGTTAATCTCAGTGGTAATTGCCAGCAATGCGCCTACAGGGATTCGGAGATATGGCGCATTGCTTTTAGCCTCAGTAGCTAACGCCACCGATGGCATAGTTTTGGCTTTGCTGTTAACCTCAGCAGTCATTGTCAGCGTAGAGTGCGATGTCTGACGACACGCTGTAAACCAGCTACCGACTGATTGATATTCGCTCAAGAAACCGGAGGATGGCGTTTTTACTGGAGTATCTGGAGCAATGTTAGTTGCATTTGCTACTACCAACTCAGGTTTTTGTGTGCGAACTACTTCTGTGGTCGCTGTAAATGATTGCACAAGTTGATCGGCGCGTGCCGAGTTGGGGTCTAGAGTATTGGCAAGAGAATGAAGCGCAATCTTGCTAGCAGTTACAGCTGATGATAGATGTTTATCCTCAGAATATTTCTCATCTGGCGACTCGCTTTCAATTTGGCTTGTAGCCATAGAATGCTCTGATTTTATTAAACGTAATTCTTCATCAGGATTGAAGTTAAGACCTAAAGCAGCGACTATTTGATCGGGATCGTTATTCAGATCCAGCATAAAAGCAAGTACTTCATCAAACTGGGGTTCCAAAACAGACAGTGTTGCCAAAATAAAACCGGACAAAGGACGACGCAGACCATCGTAAGTGCCCCAAATTCGCATTTTGACCAGCCAGGTAATATTTTGCTTGTAGTAAATAAGCCAATTTTGCTTTAAGGATTGACGCAGCTGCTGGATATTCATTGGATGCCTCACTTAAGTCAACAAGATTACAGACCTTGATATTGTTAATTAATTTGATTTCTGGGAGATGAAACCGATAATAGAACATCTGTTTGACTCTTTGACCACCGAGTCAATGATTTTCTATCAGTAGAGATACTTCATCGGCTTCAACGCCGCGATACCATTTTTTAACGTAGACGCGGAGCGGCTACTCTTCGAGAACGCCAAAGGCGAACCCGCAGGGTACCACAGAGACGCAGAGAACACAGAGGAGAGGGGAGGGAAGCTTATTAATCCATGCCCAATGACGGCAGTTGCTCCACTTGGGGAAACCCCATCGCTCTTAGCGTCTCCCCTTCTCCCAAAGGGAGAGGCTAACGCCAAGGGAGAAGACCGCACTGCCTCCCCCATGCCCAATTCCCAATTCCCCATACCTAATCTATTGAAAGTCCTTTTGAGGCTAGCCATTCAGGGTTGAATATCCGCGACTGATACCGGGAACCACTATCACACAAGATGGTGACAATAGTATGTCCTGGCCCCAACTGCTTTGCGAGGACAACAGCTGCCCCAACATTAATGCCTGTTGAACCACCCATTAAAAGTCCATCTTTCCTCAGCAATTGGTAAACTACCCGCAAAGCTTCTTTGTCATCGATTTGGATAGCATCATCAGCAGGTGCGCCTTCCATATTGGCTGTGACGCGACCGTTACCAATGCCTTCGGTGATGGAATTTCCTTCTATATTGATTTCACCAGTTTTGACATAGCTATAAAGTCCACTACCCAGAGGATCGGCAACAACGCATTTAATCGCCGGATTTTGTTCTTTTAGATACAAGGCTACACCAGCATAAGTACCAGCAGTACCCGTTGCAACTGTCCATGCATCTATTTTACCATCTGTCTGTTTCCAGATTTCTGGCCCTGTAGTTTCGTAGTGGGCGCGGCGGTTGGCTAAGTTATCAAACTGATTCGCCCAAATAGCGTTTTCCAACTCAGCAGCGACTCTGCCAGATAGCTTGACGTAGTTGTTTGGGTCTTTGTAGGGTACGGCGGGGACGGTACGGACTTCTGCGCCTAGTGCTGTCAGTGCGTCTATTTTTTCTTGTGACTGAGTATCGGGAATAATAATTAGGCATTTGTAGCCTTTGGCGTTGCAAATATGCGCCAGTCCAATGCCAGTATTACCAGCAGTTCCTTCTACAACTGTGCCACCGGGTTTGAGTAAACCTTTCTCTTCTGCATCTTCAATAATGTAAAGTGCAGCGCGGTCTTTGACGGAACCGCCAGGATTGAGAAATTCAGCTTTTGCAAGGATTTCACACCCTGTTTCTTCACTGAAGCTGTTTAAGCGAATCAGGGGTGTGTTGCCAATAGCGCCAACGAAGCCATTTTTAATATCCATTTTGACCATACCTGTGTGAGTATCTATAAAAATTTTGGCTTATAGCGGTGGCATGATTTACATCTAATTTCTCTAAAATCCTAATGATGGATTTGTTTCGTTACGTTATTAACCCACGCTACCAAACAAATCGCACTTCCCTATTCAGCAATCCAACAATAATCATAGTTGCCTAAGCGATCGC
>CAZZZY010000715.1:0-3683 GCA_964658545.1 uncultured Acetobacteraceae bacterium
AGAAGGGGCTGGGGGATGAGGGTTTTTTCTTTTCAAAAATTAAGAAATTTAATAGGGTTGACATACAGTCGTAGTTCCATATTTCGCCTACGCTCAAATTAGAGACGCTTTTAGTCAGGCGTTGAATTTCTGTAGCGAATCTAAACACAAGCCATGCAACTTGTCCCAAAAACTAAGCCAGCCCCAGAACCTGACCCAATCCTAGAGAAAATTATTCTCGATGTTGGGGGCATGAAGTGTGCTGGGTGTGTGAATGCAGTAGAGCGACAGCTAACCCAACATCTAGGAGTCAAGAGTGCCTGTGTGAACCTGGCCACAGAGGTAGCAGTTGTCGAGTCAGAAACTGGTGCAGTAGATGCAGATGCACTAGCACAGCAATTAACAGCCGCTGGATTCCCGACTCAACCCCGAAAAGCTAGTAGCACAGTAGCAGGCGAGGTATCTACCTTACCAGACCACGCAGAACGACAACGCCGAGAAATGCGGTCTTCTCTAAGGCAGTTGGCGATCGCTGCAATGTTGCTGTTATTGTCGGGAAGTGGACATTTTAATAATCTTGGTAGCTCAGTGCTGCCAATGCTAAATAACATCTGGTTTCACTGTGGATTGGCGACAGTGGCGCTATTAATTCCCGGTCGCTCGATTTTAATAGATGGCTGGCTGGGCTGGCAGCGAAATGCGCCTAACATGAACACTCTAGTGGGATTAGGAACACTGACTGCCTACATTGCTAGTTTAGTAGCGCTGCTGTTTCCGCAAATGGGTTGGGAGTGCTTCTTTGACGAACCAGTAATGATGCTGGGCTTTATTCTTTTAGGAAGGACATTAGAACAACAAGCTAGAGGTCGCGCTGCTGCCGCATTTAGGAAATTGTTAGCACTCCAGCCACAGGTAGCGCGATTGATTGCCAACCCAGAGAAAGGCGGAGTGGGATCTTCTAGTGTAGAGATTCCGGCTGAACAGGTGCGGGTTGGTGAATGGTTACAAGTGCTGCCAGGTGATAAAATCCCTGTCGATGGTGAAGTGGTGGTTGGTCAAACAACAGTCGATGAATCGATGTTGACTGGGGAAGCCGTGCCAGTAATGAAGCAACCGGGAGATCCGGTGACAGGAGGGACACTAAACCAGTCGGGCGCGATCGCTATTCAGACAACCCGGACTGGAACTGATACAACCCTAGCTCAAATTGTTGCCTTAGTAGAAACCGCCCAAACTCGGAAAGCCCCAGTCCAGAAATTAGCAGATACAGTAGCTGGTTACTTTACCTACGGGGTGCTAACAGCATCAATATTAACATTTGTCTTTTGGTACTTTTTCGGCACTCACATCTGGACTGATATCACCATGTCTGGTGACATGGAAATGATGAGCCACGCTCACCATTCCTCACTCCCCGCTCCCCACTCCCCCTTATTGATCAGCTTAAAACTAGCGATCGCAGTTATGGTAGTTGCTTGTCCCTGTGCTTTAGGACTTGCTACCCCAACAGCCATTCTTGTCGGGACTGCTATGGGCGCAGAACGAGGTTTATTAATCAAAGGCGGCGACGTTTTAGAAAAAGTACACCAGTTAGACATCGTAGTTTTTGATAAAACGGGCACTCTGACCACGGGTAATCCCATCGTCACAGATTGTCTGTTAATTGAGGAAATGGTGACTGGGGAAGAACCAGAGAGGCAGGAGAAGAATAACAATGCCCAATCCCTAATACAACTAGCAGCAGCCGTAGAAAGCGGTACTCACCACCCCCTAGCAAAAGCGATTCAGCAAGAAGCACAGCGACAACAGTTATCTATTCCAGAGGCTGTGGACTTTCACACGGAACCGGGACTAGGAGTATCTGCTGTGGTAGAGGGTAGAATTGTGCTGTTGGGTAACTGGGACTGGTTAAGTTGGCACGGAATTGCCATTAGCGAAACTGCACAACAATTAGCACAGAATTTGGCAACAGATGGGAAAACAGTTGTTTGTGTAGCAGTTGGGGGAACTTTAACGGGGCTAATTGCTGTTTTTGATCCCCTCAGACCAGATGCCCAATCCACTCTAGAGAAATTGCGTCAGATGGGCTTACGGGTAATGTTGCTCAGTGGCGATCGCCCAGAAGCAGCTAGCGCCATAGCCAAACAACTAGGATTAGATAGCGCTGATGTAATTGCAGGTGTTCCCCCAGCCAAAAAAGCGGCTGCAATCCAGTCTCTTCAGTTAGAAGGGACAAGGGGACAAGGAGATAAGGGGACAAAGAAAACTCCTCACTCAGTTGTCGCAATGGTAGGAGATGGAATCAATGATGCTCCAGCTTTATCCCAAGCAGACGTAGGAATTGCTTTACACTCAGGGACAGATGTGGCGATGGAAACTGCTGAAATTATCCTAATGCGCGATCGCTTAAACGATGTCGTCGAATCTATTCAGCTTAGTCGCGCCACTTTCAACAAAATCCGCCAAAATTTATTCTGGGCTTTTGCATATAATACAGTTGGCATTCCTTTAGCAGCAGGTGTTTTATTTCCTAGTCTGGGTTTTGTTCTTAACCCATCTGGTGCTGCTGCATTAATGGCTTTTAGCTCTGTTAGCGTCGTTACAAACTCAATATTATTACGGCGATTAGCTCATCACTAGTACAACAAGGCAAAATTAAAAAGAAAGAACGCTGATTTTGTAGGATGTCTAGCGATTTTAAATGGGTGGCTTATTTCCGCCGTACTGTACTAGTAGAATACTTTTTTGCACGTAAAATTTCCCAGCACAAATTTAGTTATGTTAAACTGAGTCGCCCCGTCAGGTTTTACGCAGATCACCAAACCTCTTGAGACATCGACAAAAGTTATCATAGCTACTGGAGTAGAACGACCAAGTTCTACTCTTTCAAGGTATTGATAAACTTTTTCCATTTTGGAGACAGACATTTCCAAATATAGACTTTGATGGGAAGATAATTATATAGTAAAAAGAAAGCTATGAAATTATCAGGCTATGCTTTGTCCATCGGTGTGAGCTACAAAACTACTTGGAGAATGGTTAAACTTCCAAACTAGTAAGCTGGACGTTTGTCTATATTATTAGCAACTATTATGCACTTTTAAAGCTTAGTTTAGATCAGCACCATTATGGTGCGCGAAAATGGCAGAATACTATACTAAACAAATCTTGATCAATCACAGTTTCACCGATTTGTCAATGGCAGCAGAAACTAACGAAAACCATCTACTGATTATTGAAGACGATCAAGGTCGCAAAGAATTTTCTCTGGAGGAATCCGTCTACTCTATTGGTAGAGACCGCGAATGTAATATCCGTTTGATATCACAGTTTGTCTCCCGCCGCCATGCCACATTAGTGAGATTGCCACGAGAGCAGAATAGTCCTAGCTACTATTACCGGATTGTAGATGGCGATGCCAAAGGTAAGCCTAGTTCCAATGGTTTGATGATTAATGGACGTAAAATACCAGCCCACGATCTCAGAAATGAAGATGAGATCGTTTTTGGCCCTCAAGTCCGTGCTATTTATTACCTTTTAAAAAACACTCAACGTTTGGGACAAACGGATTCGAGCGAGTACGATATTACACTAATAAACCCCGGTATGGCCGAGGATTGAGAGGATGTGGGAGATTGAATTCTAACGACCAATCACACTATGACACTAGTACAACTTGGCAAAAGTAAAAAGGCAAAAGTAAA
>CAZZZY010000716.1:0-3661 GCA_964658545.1 uncultured Acetobacteraceae bacterium
TTCGTAATTCGTAATACTCGCCTTCGGCGAGAAGCAAGCTACGTAATTCGTAATTCGTAATGGGGATTTAGAAAGCACTCCTGAATTTACATAACTCCTCAGTCAAGTTGGACAATGGGTAGATGCTCCCAATAAGCCCATAGACGCTGTTGAGTGGGTTCGGTTCCAAGTTATTTACCAAACATCCTCAAAGGCTTTTCCCTAATCCTTCCCACGGTTGCGATCCCCGGTCTAACATAAAGAATATTCCTAAAGAGATCGCTCATCGGCATGGACTGGAAAGAAGTCAGAGGTAACTGGGTAATCATTCCCCGAAATCCCATAGGTATCATCCATTTTTTAGGAGGTGCATTTGTCGCCACTGCACCGCACATCACTTATCGCTGGTTACTCGAACAACTGGCAAGTAAAGGTTATGTTGTAATTGCTACGCCTTTCGTCAATACATTGGATCATACTGCGATCGCCAAATCCGTGCTGTTAAACTTTGACCGCACCATCGAACGCCTACATGATTCTGGGGCATTACGCAAGCTTTATTTCCCCATCTATGGTCTTGGACACAGTATGGGCTGTAAACTTCACTTGCTGATTGGTAGCCTTTTTAAAGTAGAACGCGCAGGCAATATTTTAATATCCTTCAACAACTACGCCGCGAAAGAAGCTATCCCCCTAGTAGAACAGTTCAATTCTACTTTGAAAATCGAGTTTACCCCCTCACCCTTGGAAACCAACAAGCTTGTCCAAGAGCGTTACAATGTCCGACGCAATTTATTAATAAAATTTAGTAATGACACCATCGACCAATCAGCAGCTTTAACCAAAATCTTACAAGAACGTTTTGATGAGATGGTGACAGCACAAACGTTACCAGGAACTCACACAACACCTCTAGGTCAAGACATTAAATGGCAAACTGGAATATCTTTCACTCCCTTTGACGCATTAGGGCAATGGTTCAAGCAAGAAGCGTACCGCGACTTGAACCAGCTAAAAAGTTCCATTCTCTTGTGGGTGAATCCTCTTGCACCTCCATAATATTTTTATGACTTTAAAAAGTCATGAATTCGACGGAAAAATATAAGTGAGTTAGTAGGATATTTTTATCTAGATTACTAACTCCTTCGCTCATATATATTTTCATTTTTACAGCAAATTATTAATGAGTGTTGACTGCAATTTTCTATGTTTCAAATCCTAATAATTGATGATGATTATTCAATCAAAATACTTCTGAAAAGGATGTTAGCAAAACAGGGTTATGAAGTAGTTACTGCTAGTAGCGGCGAAGAAGGAATAGAAAAGGCGCTAGCTTGCCATCCAGCCCTAATTATTTGTGATTGGATCATGCCGGGTTTGACTGGTCTAGAAGTATGTCACCGGATTAAGGCAGATCCCAAATTTTCTACCACATTCTTTATTTTATTAACATCCTTAGATTCCGTTGCCGATTGCGTCAAAGGTTTAGATGCTGGTGCTGATGATTTTATCTCCAAACCTATCGAGCATAATGAATTACAAGCACGGGTAAGAGCGGGATTACGTTTACATCAGTTAAGTAGAGATTTGCAGACTCAAAAGTTGCTTTTAGAATCAGAAATGGCAGAAGCCGCAGAGTATGTGCGATCGCTGCTACCTCTTCCGATGACTGAACCCTTCAATATAAATTTCCGATTCATTCCCTCGCGGCAACTTGGCGGTGACTGTTTCGATTACTATTGGCTCGATGACGATTATCTGGCAATTTACTTACTCGATACTGCCGGACATGGACTCAAAGCTACTCTTCCCTCTGTTTCAGTGCTGAATCTACTGCGTTCCCGTGCGCTCAAAGGACTAAATTACTATCAACCTAGTGATGTATTAAAGGCTTTGAATGATACCTTTCAGATGAATTATCAAAATGACAAATACTTTACGATTTGGTACGGAGTTTACAACCGAATCAACCGCCAATTAGTTTATGCTAGTGCAGGTCATCCGCCAGCAGTTTTAATAACAGGTGAATCTCCCAGAAAATCTGAAGTTGAACTCTTGAAAACCCCCGGTATGCCAGTTGGGATGTTTCCAGAAGCAAAATATGTTGATGGATTTTGCAATATTGAAAAATTCAGTAGCCTTTACATTTTTAGTGATGGTGCTTATGAAATCACTAAATCAGATGGCACTCTTTGGAGCTTGGATGCTTTTATTCAGTTACTAGTCAGCTTACAACATCCTGTTGATTGCCAACTTGATCACGTACTGAGTTATTTAATCGCTCTCAACTCCAAAGATGCTTTTGATGATGATTTATCTATTTTGCAACTTAAGTTTGATTAATTACGTATTGGAGACTAAAACCTGATTAAATGCGTCTTGACTGGGGAATATTTCAAATACTCTATCCATATTAGTCAGTTCCAATAATATCCTGACTTGCTCATTAATTGAGCAGATAACAAGCTTAGTCTCTGCGGCTCGCAAGGTTTTGAAAGCCAATACTAAAGCTCCCAAACCTGAGCTATCCATAAACGTTACATCTTTAAAATCAACTAACACAATTTTTGCGCCAATTTCTAGAATATCAGCGATATTTTGTCGAAATTCTTGTGAGGTGGTTGCATTTAAATTCCCGTTGAGCTTAATAACTTTTACTTGTTCTCTCATAATTATGTCACGGTGATTTGTGTAAATGATTTCGCTATTATATACTCATCATATAATCTTTAAAAATGCTTGTAAAATAAACTCTAAGGTTAAATATTGAGTAAAGATTGATAATTAATTTGGATAGCTGAAAATTAATTATAAACATATTCATCTAACTTTTTTGTAATGACCAAAACATATTAACTTAATTAAGGATGTTTTAAAGCTCCAACAGCAAATTTTCTGAGGCGATCGCCTCTGCTATCTTAGTATTCCCAATATTTATCATTTCTCAACAGACAACACAAAAAGTAAAGAGTTCTGAATTTATAACTCCCGCATCCCTCAAACAGGACTCACTTTGGCTCTGTAAAGCAGGTTCTCACCTTGAAGATAGCCAGTATAGCGCACCTTAACTGTTTCTCCAGGTTGTGCGGTTCCCTCCATCAACTGGTGCAGTTGGGGATCATAAGGTAATTCTGCTCCCACGGGTGCGATCGCTTCTACTCTCCACGCCTGTAAAAGCTTTTCCAGGGGTTTCTGAACCAACGGGACTATTTTCACTGCTGCTAGCTGTGGATTCTCCTGCGCTTTCTGTGCCGCTGTTGGCCATTGCAATAACAAAGACTCCAGCAGTTGTAAAGTTGACTGCTGGAGTTCTTGTAGTAATATATCTCGCTGCTGTTCTAGTTGAACCTGCGATCGCTGGTACTCTTTTCTTAAATCTGTAATATTTTGTAACAATTCCTGATTGGACGCTGCTTTCTCTGGTAATAACTCTACGGTTGAAAAAGTTGCGATTAATTCATTCAATGAAATCTGTAGCACTGGCGACAACTTGAGCAGCACCTCTATCCGCATCTGCTCTAGCTTTCCTTGGCGTAACCGCAAAAGTTGACGCTCTGAGACACCAGCAGCGCGACTCAGGGCTTTAAAACTAGAAATACCCACCTGTTGCATTAAGTCTTGCAATTTTTGGGCATTGGGGAGGCAGTGCGGTCTTCTCCCAAGGGGAGACGCTAAGAGCGAT
>CAZZZY010000717.1:0-3648 GCA_964658545.1 uncultured Acetobacteraceae bacterium
GCCCAATGCCCAATGCCCAATTCCCAATCCATAGGAATATCGCGTGTCAATAACAGAACATAAAATCAATGTAGATTCACTGGAATGGTTTTATCGAGAATCTTTACCAATCGGTAGAAGTGACTTAGCACCTGTATTGTTGCTACACGGCTTGGTTTCACAAAGTTACAGTTGGCGTAATATTATACCTGCTTTAGCGAATCAGGGTACAAGAGCGATCGCACCAGATTGGATTGGTTATGGCTTTTCTGCAAAACCAGAAAAACGAGATTTTGCTTATACTCCCGATGCTTTTATCACGGCTTTAGAAGGATTTATCAAAGCCCTAGAACTTGAACATTTTTCTTTAGTTGTCCAAGGCTTTTTAGGTTCAGTAGGACTACAATATGCTTTGCGTCATTCAGAACAAATTGCCAATTTAGTTATCCTAAATACACCAATATCAACTGCTGCCAAATTACCCTGGAAAATTAAACAAATGGGTTTACCTTTGGCAGGTGAAATAATGACCCAAGACCCCTTATTAGTTGACCGGACGCTAGAAGGTGGAAGCCGTTATCGCATAGGAGATAAGGAATTAGATATTTATCGAAAACCATTTTTGAAAACTTCGGCATCTGCGCGGAGTCTCTTATCAAGTATTCGCAATTTACAGCTTGATTCAGCAATGACAGAAATCGAATCTGGCTTTAAAGAATGGCAACAGCCTATTCTGATTCAATGGGGGATGATTGACCCTTGGTTATCTGTAGACATCGCCCAAAATTTTACAGATTCTGCACCAAATACCGAATTAATAAAACTTAATAACGTCGGACATTATCCTCAAGAACATTACCACGAGGTGATTTTGGAAGACCTTTTACCCTTTGTGCGTCGTAAAGATGCTCATTGATAATATGCCTTTGGCAAAAACCGATATTATAAAAATGAAACCACAAATAAAGACTGAGGATTTATCTGTGGAAAAGAAATAGATTCTGGATTTTTGCCAGAGTTATAGTATTATTTCAGCCTGCATTTGTGAACTTTTTGTTACCACGAAAGACTGCTCGCTACCACAAGTAAAGGAAATTAGTATTCATGGCTTATTCATGGTTTAAAGCATTTCATATTGTCGGATTTGTAGTTTGGTTTGCCGGTTTGTTCTACCTAGTACGTCTTTTTATCTATCACGTTGAAGCTAACCAAGAACCTGAACCAGCGCGAACGATACTGAAAAATCAGTATCAGATTATGGAAAAGCGTCTCTACCATATCATTACTAACCCAGGAATGTACGTGACGATCGCAATGGCTATCGGTTTATTAAGCACTGAACCGGACATTTTAAAAGAGGGTTGGTTACATATAAAACTGCTGTTTGTTGCTATTTTAATTGGCTATCATCATTACTGTGCCCGGCTCATGAAGAAATTAGCAATAGACGAATGTGGCTGGAATAGTCAGCAATTACGTGCTTTAAATGAAGCACCTACAGTTATGTTAGTAGCGATCGTGTTGCTGGCTGTGTTTAAAAATAATCTACCTACAGATATCGCTGCCTGGGCTATTTTTGCGATGATTATTTTCATGGTAGTCACTATTCAACTTTACGCCAAAAAACGCAGGCAAGATAAAGAGAAACTGATGGCACAGATAGGGCAAATTCCACAAGAACAAGCTTAGTTAACAATTCAAAATTCAAACATTTTAGACAATAAGCTGTTCCACATTTAAATTGCATATACTGGGCGGGCAAGATGCCCACCCCACAAGAGTTATGCTTAATTCGATTATGCAAATTAGATGTTTTTTAGCTTACCTGTAGATGTAGGGGTCTTAAACCCTTTTATTTACCGTAAAACCTTTATTTCTGTAAGATTTTTAGCGAATGTCTAGACGAAACAGCCTTCATTTTCAAGTTAGTAAATTGGATGATCGCCTTTACTAACTCTTGCTGTTCTGGTTGCAAATTCAGCTTTTTTAGGGCTTGATTCATATTATTACCAGCTCGGAGATTGTAAGTAAGTTGGGCACGTTGCGATCTGTTTAAGACTGCCTCAATTTCCCTATTTCTTCTTTGACGCACAGCCTGGAGTTGTTGGCTTTGTAAGGGAGTCAGGTTAATCTCCGACGAGGTAGAATAGCTAGCAATTTTGGTAGTTTGGGCGAAAATGACACCAGAAGTAGTATGGAGTTGAACCGGTGCAGCTAAGGCAATTCCCGGCATGGAAAGGACAATGCTTAGAATAGCAGCGAACACAGAAAGCCGTTTTGTCAAGTGAATTGCCATATTGAGAAATGCCTACATCTAAATTTAACGCTCAGATATAGTTAAGCAATGTATGAACGAACTACCCCACCCTCAACGTAGTGGGGTTGGGTAGTTCATTCTTGAATTCATTTTACCCCCCAAGAGTGCATTAACGTGGTAAAACTCACATCTTGCCGCTTTTAAACCCCAATCTCAAGTAGGGTAAGCACTATTGACTAATGCCAAAAATCCCGATTTTGATACTTGTGCTAGTGCCCGCCCTACGGAAATTGCTCCTTTCCTTAAATTACGAATTACCTTAGCGACGCGAAAAGCGTAGCTCGCTTCTCCGTAGGAGTAAGCAGACTCGCTTTTCGCGTCTGTCTGCGACACGCTGCGCGAACGTAGAGAGCGTCATTACGAATTACGAATTAGTATCAGGTCTTCTCATTCTGTTGATTTCCCGTTGTAATTCCTCAATTTGACGGCGCAAATTATCTGTTTCATTTTCCGAAGATTCTGCGGCAACATTTACTGATCCTGAAGCAGGCGATCGCTGATAATTTCCTCGGCGAATTTGCTGGTATTCTTCGGATACTGCCCACGACCGTAAGTAATGCAGCCGTTCCACAGCAAAAGGATGGCTCAACATCGTACCCTGAGCGCCATTGTAAATCAAGAATTTATACACCTGATTCAGTCCATCTTCATCCAGTGCCTGATAATCTTCTGACTGCTTGATAAACTCTTGTAAACTGCATTCATTGGCATATTTGTTACTAGCGCCAGAGAGTTTCATCATCATTGACATTACGGGATTCAAGTCATCCATCACCAGTAGGGCGGCGCGATCTGACGATAACTCAGCTTTCCGTCGCCACTCAAAAAAGGCGTAAATCAAGCCTTGCGTTATGAGATTACCGAGGCCGAAGGTCAATTCTCCCAAGGCGGAAGCAGCACTCATCGCCCACATCGCCATTTGAATTAAAATAGTATGACCACATTTAATATGCCCCAGTTCATGGGCTAGCACTGCCCGAATTTCGGCTTCGTCTAGTAAGTCTAGTATCCCCGTATTTATGACTATGTAAGGATTCTGTTGACCCAGTGCATAGCTATTTGCTTGGGGATTTTGTGAGACAAACAGTGCAGGTTCTGGGTAAATGTCCAAATCTCGGACGCATTCCCGAAACATCTGATAAATAGTGGAATACTGACGCGGCCCGACTTGAATGGTGTTACCCATTAGATAGACTAATTGAGGGCGTTCGTAGATAAATTCCACAAATTTACGAGCGATTAAATCAAATCCCGGTAAATTTCGTAAAGCTTGCTCGGCTTGACGATCTAGTGGATGCCTGAAGGCTTCGCTGGAAATTCCTGTGTAAGTTGGCATAATTTAGGGTAATTGG
>CAZZZY010000718.1:0-3639 GCA_964658545.1 uncultured Acetobacteraceae bacterium
CAACTGGCGCGACGCAGAGACAAGAAAGAGATGCTTAACCCAAGCGTATTGCCCTCTGCCTCTTCATTTACCCGTGAACGCTGTCACCAGAGTTTTGACATTCTGGCGCATGGTGGTGATATAGCACTCTGATTGCAGAGATTTTGGGCTTCCGGTTTCCATCGGGTCAAAGGTGCTGACTTGAACCTTCAAATCCTTTGCCAGTGCTGCAAATGCATCTTGTCCACCCTGGGGTTCTGCCAAAAGGGTTTTGAGATTGGTTGTCTTCACGGTATTCATCACCCGCTTCACATCATCGGGGGATGGATTGTCTTCCGGCACATCTACCAGAAAGTCAGCTTTCAAGTTGTAGCTCTGAGCAAAGTAGGGTGCAAAGTCGTGAAAGGCAACAAAGGTTTTACCTGCAAAGGGTTGCAGCATTTTTGTGGTTTCCTTATCCAGTTCTCGCAACCGTTGCATATAAGCGGCTGCATTGGCGGTGTAAATCTCTTTCCCACTGGGGTCAGCAGCAATTAACCCATCCCGAATGTTTTCTACTTGGCGGATGGCTCGCTTAGGATCAAGCCAGATATGGGGATTGAACTCTTCATGTCCGGCTTGATCTGGTTTTTTGCCTGCTGTGAGATTATTTCCCTTGATTGCTTCTGTAGATATTGTTTGTACTCCAATGCTTGAGTCAATAATCTTCATGTTTGAATTGTCTGCATTTTTAACCAATTCATCCAGAAATACCTCCATTCCTAATCCGTTTTCGATCAGCACATCAGCTTTAGTCAGCTTCTGAGCATCCTCTGGTTTTGCCTGAAAGTCATGGGGACTAACATTGGTTGGAAGCAGTTGTGTCACTTGGGCGCGATCGCCTGCAACTGCCTTTGTAAAGTCTGTAATTGGAATGAAGGTTGTGACAACCTGCAATTCTTTTCGACTAGTAGGAGATTGAGTTTGAGGAGATGCATTCGACGCGCAGCTTCCTAAGCTGAGTGCGATCGCACTCACAACGACCACAGACAATCGTTGTAACCCCATTAGCCTCTCGCCTACGCGGAACGGGAGGCGATGAGATGAATTTTTAGGAGGAACCATTTTGAATAACTCTCATCTGATCTCCTTTTGGATGAACTATAGTTTGTTATAAAAGATGAATCTGACTAGCGAAAAAACAAGATGTCAACATCACATAGGCGACAATGTTGCTTGTCCAGGTTTGGGAAATGATGCCTCACTTGTGGCTTTAGCGTTCTAGCTTCTATGAGGCTGTTGCGTTGGCTCAACGAGGTTGTAGCTTGATTAAGGTTTTTGTGCCGGCAGCGTCACTGATGCAAAGTGCGATCATCTGACCATTTGAGTCTTCTTCCGTTAAAACTTCAGTGGGTGAATAGATGATGTGACCATAAGTGGCTTCTTCTTGCTCCACTTCAATTACTAAATCATCACCTTTACCAGAGCGATCGTAAGCTATCGTCAACAAGGGCGCGTTCTGAATCAGCGTTTCATCACTAAGTCCCGAACTGATGTTTTTGAGCGCAATCTGCCGTCCACGATTACCATCGGAAAACTGGTCAAAAAATTCGCCCCATTGCTCACGCGGCAAAGATTTGCTTAAATCAATTTTGTTTACCATACAAATCCTGATAAAAAACTAATAAAAACAACCCAACAATGAAATAGCCATTCAGGACAAAGGTGGCATGAAAGAGAAACTGGCTGTCGGGGTAGTGATGCTCACCGACAGTTTAAGCTTCACTTGCCGTTGATCCGTCCGTGAACTGGTACTCGGAATTCCTTGTGGTTGAGAGCCGCCATCGATATTGAATACACGATTGTGCTTAATTACTACTTTGAAATACTACTGTTTGACTTACTGCATGAATTGATTGATTACGATATAAATTTTAATTAAAAATAATCAATTATAAATTTTCCAAAATCAATGTGGTAAATGTTAACGCACGAGTATCTAATTCGCCCAAGCCGCGATTGAGTACCATCACAAAAATGACAGATAAGAGAACTCCATGAAACGATAGATCCAATATATGTCAATACGCTTGGGTTAAGCATTTCTTTCTTCTCTTTGCGTCCTTGGCGGTACCCTGCGGGTACTCCGTTGGAGAACTCGTAGAGTAGCCGCTTCTCTCCGAGACGCTCCGCGAACGCGTCTACGTTCAAAAAAAGGACTTTGGCAAAGAGTTTTAGCTTTAACTGAACTGTATTGTAATATAACTTAGGTTTCACCAGATTACATCACTGCAAAAATCCTGTACTAATGTTTACAGTTGCCTTGCTTTTGGTGCTGTTGAGAACCATGACCGTGATTACAGCCACCTTGTTGATTATGCTCCTCATGACTACGAGTCTTATCGTGAGAGCAGCTTTGTAAATCTTGCTTCATCAGATTTTCGCTCATTTCCTGCAAGGATTCGTCCACAGGCTTTAAGCCAATCCAAGCATCAATCTTTTCTACATCAAATCCTACCTCGCGGCAATCGCCTACTTCTAACAAAGGACGGCGAATTAACAGCGGCTCTCTCAGCATCAACACCAAAGCAGTTTGGGCATCAATTTTTTCAGGAACCACCTCACCAGATTTTACCTTGGGTGCAGAACGATTAAACCATTCGGCAACGGGGCGATCGCCAAAAAATGAGCGCAACCGCTCAACTGTCCAAGGTTCTGTTAGCAGGTTGTATGCTATTACCTCGTGACCAGCAGCTGTTAGCAAAACTTTTTGCTTAGTACCACCTTGACAACCTGGTTTGCTATAGAAAATTACCCTTGCCATTCAACTATCTCCTATTTAGCGCTAAAGCACCAACTACAAACCGATGAGATTAAAAATTCCTAGCTTTATGGTTAACTGAGTCAAATTCAAATCTCTCATTCGGATCAGTTTCGCCATAAATATTAAAAGTCACAGTTGGTTCATCACCCACTGCTTCTACACTGTGAATTGCATCGGGAGTAAAACTAATAATGTCTCCTGGAAATAGAGTTAGTTCTCCCGTTGCTTCAATTTTGTCCTGAAATTCTGGGCTATTGGTGCGTCGCCAAAAAGTATTGTTCTCTTGGCCTTTTAACACCGCTACTATTCCCCATGTCCCATGATTATGAATGTTTGATCGGGTTCCCGGTGCAAATGTTACTGTTTGTACTGTCAACGGGAAACCCAATTCATCATATAGGAGTAAAACAGAGGTTCCCGTTTTGGGCGAAGGCTCTAAAAGTTGACTTCGCACCCAGTAGGAATTTACAATCAAGCGCCTTACAAGCATCCGAATTTCTGGCAGACAATTTGTTTCATTGTCACTGCCATTGAGAACATCTTCCACCTCAGTTAAAAACCGATAAAGGCGGTAATTTTCTCTCAATAAATCCCATGCTCTTACAGATTTACAGGCTTGATGCTGACCATCTCCTGTTAGCAGCCAATCCCTACCTTTCATAACTTTTAAATTGATAGCAAAGAAGATTGGAGCACAATGAGCGGCGAGATATTAGGAATATTACCTCCAGGAAGTTTAGTAGGTATGGTAATAGCAGGGAAGATAGAGTTACTATCAGTAGCTGCTCCCAATAGGGAGTAAGAGGAATACGATCTAGTAGATAACAAATTGTTCATGATTGTTCACCAAAAGGTAA
>CAZZZY010000719.1:0-2758 GCA_964658545.1 uncultured Acetobacteraceae bacterium
CCATCCGTCACCTGACCCGTCACCCGTTCCATAAGTAAGTAATCGTATGTCGGGATGTGTTCATCCAAACTAGTTCTTAACCGTAGTCCCCTGAGAAACTTGCCAGTCTTGGTATGTTCTTTTTGGACTGACCATTTCAGAATTGTCTGGCAAAGTTCTATCAAATCGGGGCTAAAAACCTTGACACTCTTGGGCGAATCGCCAGAAGCCTGGCAATGGCGATTGTAAGAGCCAAATAAGGTACAAACCTGATCGCCGTTTCCACCTTCGTTTTTGTCGTTCCCGATCGCAGTGAGAGCGTTGACATCAAAAATCACCTTGTCGTTGATCCAGGCTGCGACAGAATCGCCTTTCATCTGGTTGTTCCAGAACTCCAAGGTACATTCTGGAATTTCTTTCTTGCCCCTCAGTACTGCGGTGACGTGATCATCGCTGAGTGAGAGCAAGTGGTTAGTAAACGCTGCCAGTTCTGGCTCAAACACGGTAGATAGCTGTTGGCGCTTGGCTTCGGGAACAGTGTTGTTGCAGGGAACGGTGATGGTTCTTCGCTTGGCACGGCTGCTACTGCCACCGCTGAAAACGGGGAAATTGGAGACGACCAGGGTCATTCCCTGGTAATCAAAGTTGAAAGATTTCTTCCGCTTCTCCTCAGCCCTAACCTGGTCTTCACCAGTCAAACTGAGAAATCTGCCTATGGTTCCCCTGTAAGGATCTTCGTCGGGGAATATCACCAGCCGCTTACCGAAGGCGTTCGCTCCCTCGAATTGGTTTGTACACCAGATGGGAAGATTGGTTACTAAAACGTTTTGCTTGCCAATCAATTCAGTTAGCAGTCTGGTGAATGTTCCCTTGCCTGTTCCACCCAACCCAATGAGGTGAAGAAATTTCTGTAAGTCGTACCGTCCCTTGATGACGGCGTTGCAGTAGCAAATTAGTAGTTCTTTGATATCAGCATTACCAGCCGCCAGGTGTTCTAGGAAGGCGTTGATATTTTCCCAACTTCCAGCAAGAGCAGAATAATTTCTTGGCAGACACCAGGTAAGCCAATAATCATATTTGTGTGGCAATAGCTCACCCGTATTAACTTCTGCTACCCCATTGAGAAAGGGCAGGAATTCGCGGGCTGAAACTTGGTTCCATCGGCGTTGAACAAGTTCGTGGCGTAGTATTTTGACTATACCTGTGACATAATCTGGCCCAAAATTGTAAGCGCCTTTGCCGACGATGATTTTGTAGATAATCGCTTCCATGTATTCGGGCGATTCGTTAGACCAAACTCCTTTAAAATCAGCCTCGTATCTGCGCCATTGCTTTGTTTCATTATCGAATGCAAACTCTTCGCGGTAATCTTCGGCAATTTCTTTCGCCATCTGGTCAGGGGGCGGGTTTTTGTGCTTCTGTTCCTTGGAATCAGATCCGCTACTGCCAGGGTGAAATTGCTTCTCTAGTCGAGCTATAGCCCGATTGTAAGCTGAGTCAAAAGCCCCAAAACCCTTGTTTACCATCAGGTCGTCTACTCCTTTGCCATCTTCTGATGACCAAACAATATCTTCTCTGTAGGTCTTAAATCCATCCCTGTCTAGAACATTTCCTAGATTTCGTTTGGCAGCGTTAACCGTATGTCTGGTTTTTTCCTTGCTGTCACGGTCTAGGGCAAACAGCCAAATGGCATCTTCCTGGTTGAATCGCTTCAAGTCGGGAGTTAGTTTTTCTCTGCCACCGCATTTACAGCCATAGAGGGGTAGGGGGACGTAACCCTGAGAGAGCATGGCTAATCCCTTTTTGCCGCCTTCGCCGATGATGCGGGGAATAGTCGCAGTTTCAAACCATTTCCAGAAACTGCCATCTGTCGGCACTTCTACCCCATACCGGGAAGCAATGCGTTTTCTGATGGATGGGGGAACTGGAGGAAGATAAACGCGATCGCCATTCCCGTTGGGTGCCCGATAAATGTAAGGTCGCTGTCTATCTTCGTCCCAGAGGGAGAGGACGGATTGCCAGACTGTGCCATCTTCATTCATGAAAAAAGCGGCGTACATTGGCTCTCTGACCTGTTGGGTAAATCGGGTAAACGTCCAATTTAATGCCTCATGGATGGGGGTAGTAACTTCACCGCCATAGTCGAATTCTTGGTCTTCATGAAATTCAATGCAGTGTTTAAATAGCTTTGGATCAATCCCACTGCCGTCTATAAAGCTGGTTTCGACAAACTCTTTAAATTCGTTGAAAGATTCAAATCTATTTTTGGGACTAGGCTGTTGATATTCAACATCTAACACTGGAGACGCTTGCTGTGAGAGAGTTGTGTTAATCATTTCTCCCTCCAAATATGCTATAATTTAATGAAGTTGATATTTGATTTGGCTGAGGAATGGTATTACATTCACTCAGTTTTTTTTGTCTTTTTTTCATGTCTTTCTCCTGGTAAATAATAGTGGTGTACTTAAAAAGGGATGCCATCAATGATGCTGTGGTCTACTTCGATTCCTTGTGTTTTCATGTAATCAATAAAGCCACTAACAGCAGCATGAGGGGCATCTGTAGCTACCCCAGTGGGGAATACAAAGTCCAATCGGATTACGAGTAATTCATGTGCCCGTTTTGGCAAGCGAATCACTAGATTGAGACGTGTTGTTTTAAGCTCGAATATGAAGCGATTGAAGTGGGGTGAGTGCATAGCACCCCACTGCCAAAATCTAAAATTTATCGTTCTTGGGTTCGCTTTTTTCATGGGTGACGGGTCGGTGACGGATTGGTG
>CAZZZY010000719.1:2768-3632 GCA_964658545.1 uncultured Acetobacteraceae bacterium
AAGGTGACGGATAAGGTGACGGGTCAGAATCCTTACTGTGTAAGGCGGTGACGGGTCAATCCATTATTAGCCAATTTTTTAGCCTACTGCGATCGCACTTTCAAGTTCGGTTTTCTGTTCACTCCTAAAGAGGGTCGATCCCAATTTCAAGACAAGCGTTAATCCACTGGTTAATGTCTCTAACGCTAGAAATTGAATCAGCTGATTGCCGCAGCGATGCTAGCTCGTCGGGAAATCCGCCCGTCGCGTCCCAACAAGGGGCGTTGATGCAATGCCGGCAGTATTCGGCTAAAAGAGCAATTTCGTTAGTGGTGAGGTACTGGGAACTAAAGAATTTGAAAACTACACGGGGCAATTCTCCTGATGTTTCGTCCCTCCAGTTAAGGGGCAAGCCCAGGGGCGGGCGGTAAATATCGGGTATTAGCTTTGGCTTGTAGATGGTTACTTGGATAATTTCGTCACTCATTGGTCGTTAGTTGGGAGTTTGTGATCGCACTTCAAACAGCAGTGAAGTCAATGTAATAGTCAGGTAATAGTCAGTGCCCACTGAGAATTGAGAGCTTGCCGCCGGGTTGGTGATTTGGAGTTCAATGCGTCCGGCTGGGGTGTACTTCCAGAAAGACAAGTTTTCCTCGGTGGCTGAGTTGGTCACTGGGGTGAGGATAACTGTTGCTGTCTGGGTTTCGTGGTTGAGGGTGTTCTGTTGGCAGGTGAATTTAGCTCTGATCATTGGTTTTATTCCTTGGTGGTCAGTGGGAAAGATTAGGGAAGGCGGATCGAGTTGGCGCTTGATCCGTTTTGTTGTGTTGAAAGAGAAAAATCAAATGAGTGGAATTGAATTAACTAATGATGATGTTGTAGTGA
>CAZZZY010000720.1:0-3621 GCA_964658545.1 uncultured Acetobacteraceae bacterium
TGCGATCGCAATACTTGGAATGGGGCGATCGCTCTTATAAAATATAAGTAGTAAGCTGCTCGTCGGGAGGCATCAGCAGAAACAGGAATAACTTTAGCCAATTTTGTTGAAAAACGAAGCTATGTACCAAACAGACCCACCCTTACCCAAAAGCCAAGTCCTGCCGACAAGGTATGATCTGTCCAGTGAAGAACCTCTAGATATGGACTTAGCTGAACAGATGCATCCTCGTCCGCCAAGAGAAACCATGCCGACAATGTATGATCTTCCTAGTGAAGACCCAGAGGAGCCTGGTTTGCCGGACGAATTCCACGACTTCCAACCCCAATTATTACGCGAAACCTGTAAACCGCCAAATTACCCAACTGGGGAAATGTTTATTGGCACAGATTTAAATCTGTATTACGATGCCCAGAATCGATTGTGGCACAAAAGACCAGACTGGTTTTTGGTATTAGGTGCATCTCGTGCCCAACAACAACAAGATATGCGCCTGAGCTATGTTGTTTGGCAAGAGGGAATTACCCCATTTTTAGTAGTTGAATTACTCTCACCTGGTACAGAAGCTGAAGATTTAGGACAAACATTCAGAGATGTCAACAAGCCGCCAACAAAATGGCTGGTGTATGAACAGAGTTTGCAAATTCCTTATTATATCGTGTATGACCGCTATCAAAATCAATTGCGAGTGTTTCAATTAACCGCAACACGATATCAAGCAGTAGAAGTTGCAGAACAAAAGTTTTGGTTAACAGAACTGGAGTTAGGGTTAGGGGTATGGAGTGGGAGTTATCAGCAAACTGAAGGTTTATGGCTGCGTTGGTACGATGCTACAGGTAATTGGATTGCTACACCGGAGGAACGAGCAGAACGATTAGCAGAAAGATTGCGATCGCTCGGTGTTAATCCAGATGAGTTGTAAGATGATTGGTAGGCTTGGTTAAGCGCGATCGCCCGCAGCCACAATTTCAAAAGCTATGGTAAACCTGGAAATAGCAGTATCCCCCTAAAACTGCTAGTAAAATAATACATCGCACTCTGCATACTAGGAGGCGATCGCCAAAATGAAAATATTCTTGTTGTCGTACTCTATGACACTGCGATCGCTCTAGTTGAGGACTTCAACTCTCAAAACCCAGCCGACTGAAAATCTTGGCCTGCATACAACAGAGGTATCTGAAGGACAGTGGCGATCGCTGCTGCAAAACAGTCCCCGTAGTTGAGTTGAGCGGGATGTCCGCTACCCTTGCCATAGAGTTGGTACAGTTCTAGCGCCTTGAATGCCATAACCTCATCGACCGACACATAATCCAAGTCTAAATTAGTCAATAGTGCTTTGACCTCTGCTAATACCCCTTTACGTAGTGCCACAATCAGTAGCTCTTGCAACGTACCGCATGACATTAATAACTCACCAGATGTGATTGCTTGCTGGTATAGTGCTTCCCAACCAGGTTCCTGCAATACGATCGCAATAACTGCCGAAGTATCCACAATCATGTCGGTAAGCCATCCTCGTCGTAGAGTGAATTTGGCTCAAAATCATTGGCTTTTTGTTGAGCATTAGCCTGAATTGCAGACAAATGTTCCGCCAGTTGGGTCTGTCGTCGCTGTCGTCGCAGTTCCCGATATTCCCGTTCCAAAGCCGCCTTCACGATCTCAGTAGGTCCTAGACCAGTTAGTTCCCGCAATTGCTGGATTAAGCGATCAACCTCAGCATTTTTGATATTGATAGCCATGACTTCCATACTTAGCATCTATAACTTAATTATAGAATTTTCTCTCCAACCCCGGCATGCAGTGGGGGATGAAGAAAATCGCTCTATCAAACAAAACGGCGATCGCCTCACGAATTGTTAGTGTCAGGGCGGGAAGACCCAGGTCTGACAGTGTGCAGTAAAGAATAGGCGATCGCTTTTGATTGAAAGGCAAGTGTTCTGGTTGTAGTCTTGTATGACACTGCGATCGCACACTAGATAAAACAGCACAGGCGATCGCCCATTCTCTATTCCCCACTCCCTAAATAAAATAGAATCAGGCAATCTTGCTCCACCTGCCAATAGTAGGTTCTCCAATGGACACTACCGTAAAATGGAATAATGAAAATCAGATCAGAAAATTCATTCAACCACTGCTATTAATATTGAAGAACAGTTAAAAGGTCGTTTGGCTCAAGTTGCTGAAGCTAAAAATGGAGCTACACAGTCAAGTGCTTATCAACGACTTGTAGAAACGGTGATGCTGCTGTCTGAATTTCAGATTCTTCAATATGATGAAAAATCCCGCGATATTTACCAAGTACTCAAGGCGCAACGTATTCGCGTTGGTACTCAAGATTTACGCATTGCATCTATCACCCTCGCTTACAATGGTATTCTTTTGACAAGAAATCGCCGAGATTTTGAGAAAATCCCTGGACTAACCATCCAGGATTGGTCAATTTAGCTGATTATCTAAACTTAATTTACTCGAAGTTATTCACCAGAACCTCCGCGCCGTTCGCGTAGCTTCTGGGAGAGATGAAGCACTAGGAGGCGATGCCAACTCTTGGAGACGCTACGCCAACGCCTACGCTTTTGATTGAAAGACAAATGTTCTGGTTGTAGTGTTGTATCACATTATGATCGCATGAGTCAAAATTGTAGAGCGATCGCAATGCTTGGAATGGGGTGATCGCTCTTATAAAATATAAGTAGTAAGCTGCTCGTCGGGAGGCATCAGCAGAAACAGGAATAACTTTAGCCAATTTTGTTGAAAAACGAAGCTATGTACCAAACAGACCCACCCTTACCCAAAAGCCAAGTCCTGCCGACAAGGTATGATCTGTCCAGTGAAGAACCTCTAGATATGGACTTAGCTGAACAGATGCATCCTCGTCCGCCAAGAGAAACCATGCCGACAATGTATGATCTTCCTAGTGAAGACCCAGAGGAGCCTGGTTTGCCGGACGAATTCCACGACTTCCAACCCCAATTATTACGCGAAACCTGTAAACCGCCAAATTACCCAACTGGGGAAATGTTTATTGGCACAGATTTAAATCTGTATTACGATGCCCAGAATCGATTGTGGCACAAAAGACCAGACTGGTTTTTGGTATTAGGTGCATCTCGTGCCCAACAACAACAAGATATGCGCCTGAGCTATGTTGTTTGGCAAGAGGGAATTACCCCATTTTTAGTAGTTGAATTACTCTCACCTGGTACAGAAGCTGAAGATTTAGGACAAACATTCAGAGATGTCAACAAGCCGCCAACAAAATGGCTGGTGTATGAACAGAGTTTGCAAATTCCTTATTATATCGTGTATGACCGCTATCAAAATCAATTGCGAGTGTTTCAATTAACCGCAACACGATATCAAGCAGTAGAAGTTGCAGAACAAAAGTTTTGGTTAACAGAACTGGAGTTAGGGTTAGGGGTATGGAGTGGGAGTTATCAGCAAACTGAAGGTTTATGGCTGCGTTGGTACGATGCTACAGGTAATTGGATTGCCACACCGGAGGAACGGGCCGAACAGGAGAGTCAACGGGCAGAACGATTAGCAGAAAGATTGCGATCGCTAGGTGTTAATCCAGATGAATTGTAACTCCATTGGCAGGCGATGCCAACTCTTGGAGAC
>CAZZZY010000721.1:0-2222 GCA_964658545.1 uncultured Acetobacteraceae bacterium
CCCCATTTTGAGAAAATAAAACCGCCAACGGAGGAACTTGCTTTAAAGTCAGATTACCTAAACTAGGTATTGCCTTAACCAATGTTTTTGGCGTTTGCCATTGCATTAGTCCAAAATCTTTTAATGTGAGTTTGTTCGTTGTTGGGATGAGGAGATTGATAGATTCTAGGCTAAAGTTAGACATCCCAAAGGCATCATCAGTATCACCCAGCATCACCACAGAATCTACCTTTTGACCTGCTGACCACGACCGCGACGGGTCATAGCCAAATACTGAGATTAAGTTGTTTGGAATAGTCAGATATCCTGATTCTTGAACAGGTGGGAGATTCCCCCAAGTGATGCGTGACCAATCAGGAGCTTGGGTTTGATATTTACCTTGTGAATAGGTGATGGTAGGAGTATCTGCCCTCGATGGGCTAGATAAGGTCAATGGAATTAAAGCTGTAGCTATTAACAAACATTTGGGGAATTTCATCTAAATTACCTTCTAATTAACTATTACTCTTTACCCTTTTATATCTCTCTAAAAATCACGCTTTTGACTCATTATCTCTGCCCCCACTCGATTAACTGATTAAAAATTTCTTCTGGAATACCAGAGTGCGAGATAGCTGATTCTCTACTCTGACCTCGACGTAATAATCTAATTGCATCTTGAGCTTTGTTCCAGGTACGTGAACCCACTTTGACTTGACCATTACGATTTGCAACTGCTAACCCGTAAGCAAGAGCATTAGCATCATTTCTTGTTTGGGGAGTACCAGGGGATA
Source organism: uncultured Acetobacteraceae bacterium (assembly GCA_964658545.1). GTDB lineage: Bacteria > Cyanobacteriota > Cyanobacteriia > Cyanobacteriales > Nostocaceae > Nostoc. The sequence continues at coordinate 774 of CAZZZY010000721.1, forward strand.
TTATAGAGTTTGTAGTTTTTACAGGTGTAACAGCAGCCACTCTTTCTGGCGGTGGCACTGTAGTTGTCACAGGCGTTTTGTTTTCTCTAACTGTTGGCACGATTTGCGGTTTAGTTCTGATTATCGGCAATGGTCTCAGAACGTCGGGTTTAATCACTATACTGGTGTATGATGGTTGTCCTGTGGCAGGAATTAATTTAAACTGGTATTGTTTCTGCCCATCTGAACCACTAGTAATCACGGTAATTTGCGTACTGCCATCACTGCTATTGGTCATATTGGGGAAACTTATTGGTTTGATTTGACGCAAAAAAATAACTGTTGCATTGGCTTGACCACAGTTAGAAGTCGAATCATTTGACGAAGAATTATCAGTTTTTTGGCATAAGCTTCCATTTGAAGTAAAAGAGATCCGAGTCGGATCTCCAATCCAGACTTGTTTTATAGTTTCCCCAGTCGGAATGAAGTTAATTGTTAATCCATATCCCCGCCAAACTTTTAACTCAATTCCTGCTGAATTAATCCCTTGGGCTTCTCTTTGATAAACTATTATAGCTCCACTACCAGCTAAAACTTGAATCGGACTCAGAACTAATAAAGTAATTAATATACTTTTACTTAAATAAATAGGTAAGTGTAAGCTACTTTTCATAGAGAAATCGTTTGATTTACGAATATCTGAACAGTTGTGTGGGCTGGCACTACAAACACTTTAGTATTGGACTGCAAAGATTGTATTTGTTGAGTATTCGATGACTGGATTGATTGCAGTACTTGACTAAAACTTCCTTGAGCGAACCCAGCTAATAAATTTTTATTGTCATTACTCACAGTACTAGTCGAAAATCCAGATGAACTGATAGTAGTTTGGCTATTGGGATTATTTTCTACTTCAGCAGCTTTCGATACCCCTGCGATTACTGCTGTCATGAAGTTGTTACCCAAACTACTACCTTGATGTGATTCTCCCCTGAGAGCTTCTCCATTTTTATTGAGAATAATAATGGAATTTTCCGGTATAGTCTTTTCTAATGTCTGACCATCAACATTAATTAAAGCTGTAATGGCAAACATTTGAATATATTCACCACTATTTGAGCTAGGGACAACTACCAGATAAGAATCTACGGGTAAAACCTCACTGCCATCTGATGCTTTTAATGGTGAGGTTAGTCTGATGAGATATTTTTGAACTGGATTTGCATTGCCTGCACTTATCGCAATTGGGGTTTCTATTTTGCCCTGTGTCCGAGTTCCTACTATTACACGTCTAGCATTATAATCAATATTTGGTGATTCATTACTTGAAGTTTTTACTGTCACATTAGCTATCCCTTTTGTGACTGATTTCGGTGTACCAGTGCCACCAGATACCCCTTGTATACTAATTGGTTCATCAGCCGTAGATTCATTACTCTTAACGCTGAAACTACCAACATTAGAAACAGC
>CAZZZY010000721.1:2322-3619 GCA_964658545.1 uncultured Acetobacteraceae bacterium
TTTGCTTCTTGAAGTATTACGAAGACTTTCTAATTCCGGTTTTTGGGAAGTAATCGCTAGTGCCGTCTTTATCTTGCCAGGATTTTCTGATTGGGATTCTAAATCTTTATCATCGCCAGATACCGCTTGCTTTATCGGCTCCGGCTTGACTGTGGTGGAATTGTTTAAAGCATTCATTGAAGCACTAATCATTCCACCGGCCACTGCAATCACTAAAAAAAATCCACTGCCAATTACCCCTGCTTTGAGTAAGGGATGCTGAGAAATGACGCGAGTAGTTACAATCTCCTCTGGTTCCTTTGTTGCTGAAGTTTCTAAACTTTCTTCTGGAGTTTCTGACTCAATCCCAACATTTACCCCATTCATTGCTCCAAAATTATTTTTGTCTTCTGGAACTTTTGCCCTTGGGTCAGCTATTTCTGAGTGAGTTGTTGAACTACTATCACTTTGCTCCCGAATTGTCGGTTTTGTATTTTCGGTATCAAATTCTAGCTCTACTTCTAGTTCTGCAAGAGTTATTTCTTCAATTAGTTCTTGAGTCACTTGCATAATTTTACTTCCCGATTTCTAAATCTTGGATCTTATAAATTTCTAATCCGGCTTTGCGAACGCTGTATGCAGTTCGTTGAATGTTGGATGAGTTAGACGGAGGACTTGGTGTATCAATTGCTCTGACAAATACAGTTTTATTAAATGCGATCGCTTTCCCTACCTGATTGCTACCCTGAAACACTACGAGGTTGGCTACCATATCAATTGACCAGTGACCCTGTGCCAGTTTCTGGGGTTCAGAGAAATACCGTACAGCTAGAACTGATTGCGTCGTGCCGTTGAAAACGTCAACTGGTGTCAGGTTGCCTAATTCCTCTAAGAAATTACCTCGAAAATCTTCAGATAATGCAAATCCTGTAACCCATACATTCGTTGTGATTTTCTTATCCCCTACCTGCACCCCAGCATCTAGTACCGCTTTTTTGCTTGGGTCGGAGTTGGAGTCATCAGACTTTGGTAAACCAGTCCAGCTTAATAACCCCGTCATTGTCTGTCCGACAAAGTAGGTAATCGCTTGTGGCGATCGTTCGTTGTTGGCAATGGGGGAGACTCGTATCGAAGACCCATCATTTAGTTCAACTAGAGTCGGTATTTTGTCATTTGCAACTCTTCCAATCCGAGCAAAATTAATTATTTGAATTAAAAGTAGAACAATAAGTAAAACTGCATTGCCTATCAAAAATATGGGAGTGAAGTTTATTTCTTTTTTCTCTAATAATTGCATTCCATTTTCCTACTTCTCAAG
>CAZZZY010000722.1:0-3618 GCA_964658545.1 uncultured Acetobacteraceae bacterium
GCTGGTATATTTAATGATATTAGTTTGTTTGAATCAATACGTGGCTTGCATTTAACGAACTTTGGGGGTTTAAGTCCCCTGCCTCTATAGGCAGCGCGTTTTGTGTCGGGGTCTAAATCCCCGTCACAAAACGTAATTGCGAATTGCGAATTGCGAATTGGTTTAACGAACCGCCAAGGACGCAAAGAGAAGAAAGAAATGCTTAACTGAACTGTATTGCTCTATATTCTACCAAAAGCCCTCCTTTATGACGGGGTTTTAGACCCAATTTTTCGATAATGGCCGGGACAGGAGCAACATTACAGTTAAAAAAGCCTCCCAGAAGTTATTGGGTGGCATTTTTATCGCTCAGACTGATATTCTGTGGTAGATTTTACCCTAATGATTTTCTGGCTATACTGGTACAGCACGGCGTACATCCAGCTAGCATCTCAAATAACTATACTTGCTGCTTAATAAGGGGCTTAAGACTCTTATGAAAGGTAGCTAAAATCCTGCCACTGTGGATTAGTGGGTTAAGCTAAATTGATTGATAAATTTCATCCACCAGGATGAAATATACAAAAACTCTAGGTTACGGACATCTATCAGTGTACATTTACTTTTAACGTGCCACAAAAATATTGACTACTGTTGGAAGAAATAAATTTATTTGGGGGCTACAAAAATTTTATCAGTCAATGACTGAGGTTAAGAACACTACAAAGTAGATTCACATCAATAAACATTTTCCGAGTAAGCACCTATGAAAGAAGAATTGATAGCCAGAGTAATACAAATATTACGAATTAATATGAATTGGATGACTTGGAATTTATTTCTGGCTTTTATACCTTTGGCTTTGAGTGTATGGCTATTTCGCGTTAAGCGTGGTGGCTCTTGGCTTTGGTGGCTAGGATTCTTAGTTTTCTATGCTTTTTTACCGAATGCGCCATATTTGTTGACCGATGTCATCCACCTGATAGATGATATCCGCAAAATTCAATCGGTATGGATAATTACCTTGGTACTAATTCCTCTGTATTTGCTAGTGATTTTAGGTGGTTTTGAAGCTTATGTAATATCGTTAATTAATTGGGGCTATTACTTACATCGGATTGGCAAGAGCCAATGGATTTGGCGGTTTGAGTTAATTACCCATTTTCTGTGTGCCGTTGGTGTTTATTGGGGGCGATTTTTGCGTTTCAACAGTTGGGATTTTATTACTCAACCCGATGCCGTACTGACTAAAGGTGTTGAGGAAATTATTGGTAAACAGCCATTGGTAATTATCGCCATCAGTTTTGTGATCCTTTTCGGGCTGTACTGGATTATGAAACGAGTAACTTTGGGTTTTGTTAGGCAACCAAAAAACGCATATCCTATAAAGACACAATCAACTGATACTAACACCCCAAATACTGGATGAGTCAAGTACTTACACCTTCCTTTTCTTCTTTATGGAACACTTTGCAAACGATAGAACCCTCGGCAAATCGGTAGATGTAGGCTTGTCACAACAAAAACCTAAAACTTGAACAAGCAGCAACTAATTTAATTCCGAACCGCTTCTAACTAACCCAACAAATCAGCTATTGTTCGCGTAAGTCCTGTTAACAAACAGCAAAGGAAGAGAAAGAAAAGAAGAGAAGAAAGAAATGTTTCACTGAACTGTATTGAGGTCTAATCAAGAGTTGGGCTACAACAACTCTGTGATAGAAAACAGCCGTTGTCGATCTATTTTCTGAAGCTTGATTTTTTCGGCGTAGAAAGCCTGATAATAAGATTGATATCGCTCTGGTTCAGCTTCTGGATCAGTTTGTTGCCATAGTTCTAAAAAGTGACGATAGCGTTTCTCAAGCATCACCAAATCCATGCAAGCGATCGCAGCTTGAACTACTTGCGGAGTCCGAAGTATTTCTTGCTTCCATTTCTCATTCAGATGAAACAGATGCAATACTAATCCTAATTCTTCAGACGATTCTAGGTATCTGTTTTGCAAAGTTGATATTAAATCTATCTGTTCTTGGGCTGTCTCTAAAATCTGTTGCCATAAAAATCGGTGGTGGGAAAGACTAAATTGCAAATCTCGCTCCTCTAATTCAGCAATAATTGCTTGACGCTGTTCGGGACAATGTAAGTAAATTCGCAGTAACAAGGCTTCTGCATTTTCTAAAAGGCTGTGATCGCTAGTATTTGACAGAGCTTGACGATATACATAATCCTTTGAACTTACTGTCATCGGTTTTTTTTGTCCAATAACAGACACAGTTTTGCCTAATAGGATTTCTAGAGTTTCTTCCCGTGGGCGTACTAATCTAGCCTCTCCTAAGCTAAGTATTTGAGCGCAGTAGGCAACGTAGGATTTATGTAGCTCGCTATCTATAATTCGCTTTAGCAATTTCACCATCTGCTGAGTTACTTGTTGAAAATCAGTAGCCTGTTTCAAATCGCGGTCTTGAATAATTTGCTGAATCTGCCAGTCTAACCAAAGTGGGGCATTTTTGAGCAGTTCTCCATAATCTTCTGAGGTGTGGCTATGCAAATATTCATCAGCATCTTTACCATCGGGTAAATTAAGAATTTTTAGCTGAACTTCGCCTTTATATGCTAACTCGGCAATTTCACCGATCGCCCGTTCGGCGGCATTAGTTCCGGCTTTATCAGCATCAAAGTTGAGTACTAATTGTTTCGATTCGGTGTAGCGTAATATTAGCCGGACTTGTTCTAAGCTTAAAGCTGTACCAAGGGAGGCGACGGCATTATTAATACCAGCAGCGTGGAGAGCGATCGCATCAAAATATCCCTCTACCACCAGCGCTTGATCGAGTTGGGAAATTCCACCCTTGGCTTGATCGAGGGCAAATAATGTTTTACCTTTACTAAAAAGTTCCGTTTCTGGTGAATTCAGATATTTAGGCTGTTCATCCGTCAACGTTCTCCCACCAAAGGCAATGACGCGCCCTTGGACATCGCGGATGGGAATCATCAAGCGATCGCGAAATACATCATAATAACCGCCTCCTTCCTTGCGTGGTTTAATTAATCCCGCTTTTTCAAGTATTTGCGCTGGGTAGTGTTTATTTTCCACCAGATAACGATAGAGAGTTTCCCAACCTGCGGGAGCATAACCTAAACCAAATTGCTGTATAGTTTCTTCTTTGAGTTGGCGATTAGATTGCAAATATTCAAGTGCCTTTTGCCCTTGGGATTGTCTCAGGGCGTGTTGATAAAATTGTGCAGACGAAGCCAGAACTTCATATAACTGCTCACGCAAAGATAGCTGACGCTGTAATTCTTGGCGTTGTTCGGGTTCTAGGGTTTGCACAGGTACTTGGTAACGCCGTGCTAAATCCAGTACCACATCAGCAAAAGAGCGCTTTCCCAACTCCATAACAAACTTAATGGCATTTCCCGCAGCTTGACAGCCGAAGCAATAGTACATTTGCTTGGTCTGGCTGACGGTGAAACTAGGGGATTTTTCATCATGGAAGGGGCATAAACCGACAAAATCTTTTCCACGTTTGCGTAAAACTACGTATTGCGAGACGACATCTACAACATCAGCCCGTAGTTTGACTTCCTCAATTGTGTCTGGGTGCAAGCGGGGGATTTGCATATTTTAGTTATTGGGCATTG
>CAZZZY010000723.1:0-3613 GCA_964658545.1 uncultured Acetobacteraceae bacterium
GGGGGTTTCAAAGCCTCTCTCCCTCTGGGGGAGAGGAATGGAAGCGGGGTTATTCGGTAAACTTTACGACTTTTCAAACATCCTCTAAATGATCCCCCTGCGCGTGTCCGTCCAACCGTATGCAACCTCAAGCAGCGGCACTGTGCCAATCTCGATTTGCTTTTGGTTCACTTGTTGACCACCAAGGCTTTGATAGAACCCGGAGGCGGGATTATCAGCTAAAACCCACACTAACATTGAACTAATACCTGAATCGATCAACCTTGTTGCTATGGTGAAAATCAGGCGATGTCCTAAACCTTGGCGCTGGTACTTCTCAAGAATATAGATAGCGTACAGCTCACCTTGATAAATGCGATCGCCTGTCCTCTCTTTACCTCCATCAGCAAAACCAACTATTTGCCCGATTTCATTTTCAGCAATATATGTGAAATTATCCTGAGTTATATTGCTCAAAATTTTTACCCATTTTGTCTAGGTAGCTATGGCTAAAAGGGGGAGATATCAAGCTAATAAAGAGATACCAAAACTTTATCTGCTGCTGCGCGGAATGCAGTTGCTGCACCAGCGCTCATATCCCGTGGCGCACAGATGCGATTTCTCACATAGGCGAGTGTGATGGCTCCAACCGCAGACACAATCGGATCAGCATTATCTTTGCCGCCTACCCTTCCCCAAGGTAACGGCGCTACATTGCCATTAATGAGATAGTCAGCCAGCAATCTGAGGTGAAAATCAACTGCTTCTTTAACTGCCGTTGTGTCGCCATTGACTGCTAATGCTTGCACCCCGGAGTTTTTTAGGATGTCTCCTAAAGCGACTTCTCGGTTATCAGTCAATCTCTCAGCTGCTTCTGCCCGAAATTGGATTTCTTGGCTAGTAGCTGGATCGGGTGGTAAGGGATTACTGATTGGTGTCACGCCCCATCGACGACGTAGGAGTAAATTGTTGGTGGTATCATCCGATTTGACGCGGTGATAGGCAGGACGCTGTTTGAGTGCTTCAAACCAAGCGTTGATGCGAGGATATCGGGGATTTCCCTTGAGGTGATATCCCCGATAAACGGGTAAGTTAGCCGCCAAGCGGTCTAAGTGAGGGCTATAGGTAATATCTACTACGCTAAATGTTGACAAAAAGTAGGGGCCAGGATATTTTCCCAGAAGTTGCTCTAGTTCGTCTAATTTAGCTTCAAAAGCTGCCTGTAAGCTTGCTAATTCGTTAGGATCTTCAGGGGCTTGTCTGAGAAATTTGTAGGCAATATCTCTGACACCATTGGTTTCAGCATCTTCAAGCCACTGCCTAGCAACGGCGTTTTCCTCTGGGTTTTCAGGGAGTAAGGTAGTCCCAAATTGTTCTTCTAATGCTAATAGAATGTCTTTAGATTCATAGACTAACTTTCCCTCGATTTTGGCAGCCGGGACAAGGGTTGTAGGAACTAAATCTGTATACCATTTGGGCTTGTTAGTCAAGTCGATAAACTCTGTCGCAAAGGGAATTTCTTTTTCTTCGAGAGCAAACCAAACCCGCTCGCAAAATGGACACCAAGAGTTAGTATCGCGGTAAAGAAGTACTGGCGGTTCTGTATCTGGTGGCAGTTTATGAAGACTGCTAGGGATGGGAGCAGTAGAAGGCGATTGCCCTGGTCTACGCACCCGTCGGGCAGGGGTATTTTTTTGGGCAATTTCTAACAGTTGTTCCCAATTTGATACTGTGTCTTGAATTGACATATTCAACCTTAGTTTAAGTTAACTTTTTTAAAGAAATGAGTCGTTCAATTTTAGATTAGGAATTTTAGATTAAATAAATCTGATAATTTAGCAGATTCGAGATTGTCAGTTTAACCCTTGATTGACTATTTGCATTGATTAATCGCATTAGTAAAGCTTCCATCCCATAATGGTTTGACATCAACCTTGGAGAGAATGACACCTGCACGATAAAAGGTGTCAGCTACATCTTGCTGAGAAGCGATCGCTTCTTGAGAAATGGGTAGTACTTGCATTCGCCCCTGTTTTAAACCCTCCTTGGCATCTTTGAGGACAAAGGTTTCATCAACTCCAATTGCTTGTGCATAGTCTTTTGACCAGGTTTCGATATGGGATGCTTGCCAATCTTGCGACTTCTGGATGCGGCAGAGAAAGTCTGCGATCGCCGCTTTTTTATTGGGGTCTGCGAGCGCACTCGGCGCTGCTACAATCGTAAAATTGCCGCTCAGAATATTTTTTGCTGATTTCAGTACCTTGGCTCCATCTTTCTGAGCTTGCTGAATTGCGTAACCATAGGTAGCCCAGGCATCTAAATCACCTCTCCTGAAAGCAGAGAGTCCGTCTGGAATAGTTAGCGGTACGGCGTTAACATCTTTGAGGGTCAATCCCTCTTGTGCCAACATCTTAATCAGGAAATAATGAGCTGTAGTAGCTTTGACATAGCCGATTTTCTTGCCTTTGAGGTCAGCAAAGTTCTTCGCCTGAGAATTTTTTGGTATGAGTACGACTTGACCTACTGTCGGGCCCTTGATGGAAGCAATAATTTTCACCGCCGCTTGGGATTGAACCGCAAAAATGGGTGGGATCTCACTAGCACTACCGATATCAACAGCGTTGGCATTGATTGCCTGTACGATAAAGTTTCCCCCAGTAAATTCTGTGAACTCAGTTTTGTAGGGAAATTTATCTTGTCCAGCTAACTTGAGTTGCAAATCCCAACCGCCTTTATACTTAGAAGCACGTAGAGTTACGTTTGACAAGTTGGCAGCAATCAGGTGCTGATCTGTAGCATTTTGGGAATTGCTGGTAGTAATGGCGATCGCTAAACCCAAAAAAGCAGCCAGTGCAAACACGATTGAAATACTTCGGGATAAACCTTTCTGGTTTTGCCCTACATTCTCTTGCTTTTTAGACCTACCCCAAACTGAGATGAGACGAAATGGCTGGAACTTCATAGACAAATTTCTGACTCTTGAGGAATTTACATGGTGGAATGTAAATATAGATAAAAATCTTGTCCGTCAACCTTTATAACTCCAATCTAAAATATTCACAGATGCGGATAATAATGTCTGCCACAAGGCAAAGTAGCAAACTTTTTATAGCTTTTTGTAGATAATAGTCCTCAAGCTATAGATCAGTATGTTTATTACCATACTTGTAGCTTTTAAACAGATAAAAAGCTTAATTATCCAATTATCACCATTAACTACGCTAAATCTGTAGTAATACCGTAGTTAATGGTGATTATCACATGAAAATAGTTTGAAAGCAAGATTTAATATATCTATTTTTTGACTTGTTTAAGCCGACAAAATTAGAAGAATCTCTTTGAAGAAGGCAGGAGGAGCAAATGAGTAAGTAGGTAGGCACAATTAAACCAAACTATTTCGGTGTTTGACCACCGTAGCGGGAGTTAGGTTCACCTAACTTTATCTGTAGGATCTCAGTGGCTTTAGCCCTGAGAGTGTCAAGTATTACCTGAAACCCTTGTAGAGACGCTGCGTTGCAACGCAACGTCTCCACATTCTTTTTCACCAGATGTCTTGTGTTATTTAGCGATCACGCCGAAGTCCGCCAGTCGTACAGAATACCCAACTGAATTCTGACTCCTGACTCCTGACTCC
>CAZZZY010000724.1:0-3611 GCA_964658545.1 uncultured Acetobacteraceae bacterium
CGTAACGCCTACATAAGTCTTTCAACTCAGCAATGGTTTTGATTTCGAGTTCTGACCTTGTGAACATAAAATAGAGTTACCCAACATGGAGAGGGGAATTTGAAAAATCAGCAATTGGGAAATTGGCAAACCACAGTTTTAGGAATTGTGTTAGCAATAATAGTGATTCTCGGACTAAATGCCTTTATCATTATTAACCCTGGACAAGCAGGAGTGATTAGCATATTGGGTAAAGCGAGAGATGGCGCTTTATTGGAAGGGATTCACGTGAAACCGCCTTTTATCTCCGTGATAGATGTGTATGATTTGACTGTCCAAAAATTTGAAGTGCCAGCAGAGAGTTCTACGAAGGATTTGCAAAATTTATCAGCGAGATTTGCGATCAACTTTCGCCTCGATCCCATAAAGGTAGTTGAAGTTAGAAGAAAACAAGGAACCTTAGAAAATATTGTATCAAAAATCATTGCACCTCAGACCCAAGAAGCATTTAAAATTGCAGCAGCTAGAAGAACAGTAGAAGAGGCCATTACTAAAAGAAGTGAGTTAAAAGAAGACTTTGATAATGCGTTAGGCGATCGCTTAGACAAATATGGGATAATTGTGTTAGATACTAGCGTAGTTGATTTAGCATTCTCACCAGAATTTGCCAGAGCAGTAGAAGAAAAACAAATTGCTGAACAACGGGCGCAAAGAGCCGTTTATGTAGCACGGGAAGCAGAACAAGAAGCACAAGCAGATGTGAATCGCGCTAAAGGTAGGGCAGAAGCTCAAAGACTCTTAGCAGAGACACTCAAAGCTCAAGGAGGACAGTTAGTTTTACAAAAAGAAGCTATTGAAGCTTGGAAGAGTGGCGGCGCTCAAATGCCCAAAGTCCTCGTTATGGGTGGTGACTCAAAAAGCGGTGTCCCTTTCATATTCAACCTGGGAAATGTCCAAAATCAACCGTAATAAAGAGTGGGGATTAGATAACAAGCTCTAAAATTATAGAATTTGATCTGATCTCAGACAAAATTTACAACATTTTGACGATTCCTAATCCCAAATCTAAAATCCAAAATAGTATAAGTTGGGCTAGTCCCAACTCAAACACAACAGAAAAAGCAACAAGATCATAATCAAAGTTTATGTCAACCTCCAATCCTCACAATCTCACCGCCGAAGAAGCGAAAAAATTACTGAATAAATTTAACTGTCTAGATATCGCGCCTATCCTCAATTCCTCGGAAAAATCAGTAATTCGTAATGCCCTAATTTTGGTAACTAAGCTTGCTGATTATCAAATTCTAGGAATTTGTGCTGATACAGCAGAAGAAGGAATACTAGCTATGAAGACCTATTCGCTGGCTTTGGGTTATGAACCACCAGACAATTTACTTACGCCTGAAGGCCCAGTTTATATCAAATTAAATGGTAAAAATGGCTTGTGTTATCTCGATTCTTATCCTGGACATCATCGTGGCGTATTAGTATCTTGTCAGTCTTCTCACCAAGACGGAATCAACGAAATGTATGGACATCTACCCTTGGATTTATTTGTATAGAATTCGGACAATATAGGTAGGGTATACGCCTTACCTATTAATTAATGAGTCATGAAAAACAACTAGATTTTATGAGTATTATTACACTCCAGTCAGTTAAAAAAGACTTTGGTATCAAAGAAGTTTTAAAAGATGCTAGCTTTAGCCTCGATGCTACCGATAAAGTTGGCTTAATTGGTACTAACGGTTCAGGTAAATCAACCCTATTAAAAATGATCGCCGGATTGGAATCCATTGATAGTGGTCAAATTATCATCAACTCCGGTTCTAAAATCATCTACTTACCCCAGCAGCCAGATTTAGATGAAAATCACACAATTTTAGAGCAAGTTTTTGCTGATAGCGGCGAACATACGTCTTTGGTACGTGAGTATGAAGAACTCTCAGATAAATTAGCTCACTATCCAGATGATAGCCAACTGATGTCTCGCCTTTCTGTAGTGATGCAAAAGATGGATACAACTGGTGCTTGGGAACTAGAAACTAATGCCAAAATCATCCTCACAAAATTAGGAATTTCTGACTTTGATGCCAAAATAGGCACTTTATCTGGCGGCTATCGCAAGCGCATTGCTTTAGCATCAGCCTTGCTAGCAGAACCCGATGTTTTGCTCATGGATGAGCCGACAAACCATCTGGATGCTCTTTCTGTTGAATGGTTACAAAGTTATTTAAATCGCTATCGCGGCGCACTTTTTCTGATCACCCACGATCGCTACTTTTTGGATCGTGTCACCAATCGGATCGTTGAAATAGACCGAGGCGACATTTACACCTATACAGGTAACTATTCATATTACCTCGAAAAGAAAGCTTTAGCTGAAGAATCTGCCGTAAGTACTCAACGGAAACATCAAGGCTTATTGCGGCGCGAGTTGGAATGGCTCAAAAAAGGGCCGAAAGCTAGAAGTACTAAGCAAAAAGCGAGAATTGACCGCGCTCACGCTCTGCGGGATACTGAATTTAAACAAGTTCAGGGTAAAGTTGATATTTCTACAGTTGGTCGTCGCATTGGCAAAAAAGTTATTGAATTAAATAACATTTCTAAAGCCTATAATGGACGCACCCTGATTAATAATTTCACCTACCAATTTAGTCCAGAAGACCGCATCGGCATCATCGGCGCGAATGGTGCTGGTAAATCCACTTTGATGGATATTATTACTGGTCAGATTCAGCCAGATTCAGGTATTGCAGAAATTGGGACTACAATTCACATCGGTTATTTTGACCAGCATTCTGAAGAATTGCTCACAGCCTTAAACGAAAGTCAGCGCGTGATTGACTACATTAAAGAAGAAGGTGAATTTATCAAAATTACCGATGGGACTCAAATTACTGCTTCCCAGATGTTGGAGCGTTTTTTGTTTCCTGGTAATCAACAGTATGCCCCAATTAATAAACTTTCGGGTGGGGAAAAACGCCGTTTATTTCTGTTGCGAGTTTTGATGAGTGCGCCCAATGTCTTGATTTTAGATGAACCGACAAATGATTTAGATGTTCAGACATTGGCAGTACTAGAGGATTATTTAGAAGATTTTGTCGGGTGTGTAATTGTAGTTTCTCATGATCGCTACTTTCTCGATCGCACCATCGACACAGTATTTTCCTTTGAGGAAGGCGGTAATCTCCGGCAATATCCAGGTAATTATTCGATTTATCTGGACTATAAAAAGGCTGAAGAGGCACAGCAACAAGCTGCTAACACTAAGGAGAAGCCCAAAAATGTCGAAGCCCAAAATGGTGCGTCTTCACCCAAAGATGTAGAAAATACAAAGCGGCGGAGGTTATCCAATTGGGAAAAGAAAGAATTTGAGCAGTTAGAAGGTAAAATTGCCGAGTTAGAGGCTGAGAAAGCAGAAACCGAGAAAACACTAGCGAATGTCTCACCAGGGAATTACAGCGAAGTGCAGAAACTCTACGATCGTGTGGAAAAACTCAAGCACGCGATCGATGTGGCGACTGAACGCTGGTTAGAATTAGCGGAGATGGAGTCTTAATGAGCATCTTACGTTTGCAAATACTTGGTGATTAGAAATCGCGGCTATACAAACAAAGTCCCTTCGGGTT
>CAZZZY010000725.1:0-3606 GCA_964658545.1 uncultured Acetobacteraceae bacterium
TAAAAAATTGACTTTGGTAACAGAGTTTTAGCCTTAACCCAAGCGTATTGGACTATAACCTTTACTCAGTCGTCTTTAGACGACTTTCGCTATTAGACTCAGAATTCATTCTGAGGCGGGCTAGATGAGAATGAAATAGCCCTGGGTACTTAGCAATCTTGAGATTACTTTTGCTATGAGACTGGGAATTCATTCCTAGTCGGGCTGTGGGTTTGGCGTTAAGTTGACACCAATGGACATACTCCCACCCCTTGAAGGGGTGGGATTCTGGTATCAAGTCAGAAATTTTACGCTCCTAAAGGGGAAATGGAATTTTTTGCAACTTTTAAAAAGGAGGGAATTAGAGCAAGTCTCTTCTTTTACTTAAGTGGAATAATTTCAAAGTCGAAAGTACTGATCAAACGGTCATCGATATAGACCTCTATTCTATGCTTACCAACCGGATCGCCAGGAGCGATCGTCCAGAAATTCTCAATCACACCGTCTAGAGGTGATTGTGTGCGCCGTGTTATGGATGTAGTGCCATCTGCTGAGATTGAGAAATCTTCACCGTTATCTGTACCCCAAGTTTCTGGAGGTTTTGGTAAATGCAAGACTTCGCGCCATTTCACTTCACCTTGATAGTCTTTGAGTTTAATCCGCCATCCGTAGGCGTTTCCTTGCTGAAGTGGCACTCTTGTTGTGCGGAAGATGGTAACATTACCTTTAGAGTCAACTCTCTTCAGCCCGAACTCGGTGTTACTAACAGTAATCTGTTTTGTATTCCTTGGTGCAGGAGATGATATGATACTTTTCCTCAAAACATAAGTAGCGTTGATTGGCTCAGAAAATATAACCCCAAATATTAGCCAAGAAGAAGCTAGTACAGCAATAGTAGCCCAAATTCTCATTAGAATAGTTTTCCTGTCAGACTTTTGGTACTTATTCAAGTAATCTGACATGTTTTCCGGGTCAAGGTTGCTTATAATTGGACAAAGACAAAAGCTTTGTTGTTTGGCAAAAAGCCCAATTTTGATCAAACACTTTTTTCATTGCCACGCCTATAAAATTATAACTTACTAAAAATTACACTAAAATGGTATAGATTCAGTTTCAGCAAAAATTAAAAATATAAACTGCTACCAACTGAATTGATATTACGAAAACTAATTCGGCTTTTGCACTACCATTTTGCTTGCTTCATAACCTTTTTCACTAGTGTGATAACTTCTTCGCCATTTTTCGAGATGATCTATAGATATTGATTTAGATGTGACGTTCACACTACTTCCTCGCCAAGCAACTTCTGCGTCTGTCGTGAAAACCCCACACTCTAATTGATCTAGCCTCATATTCCAATATTCACTAAATCGTCCTTTTAAAGTTATAACTTGCTCAAATACCTTGTTTCTGTGTTTATTTCTTCTTTTTCTTTCTGTCGCTCCTGTTGCTTCTGTATCAATAAACTTAGTTTCAATTAAAAACAGACTACCTTTAAAAGTCCGGTAGACAAAATCACACTTACCTAAATCTGTATAATCTGAAATTGGAGATTTTTCAAATAACAGCAATTCAGCACACGAGGGAAATAAGTCTTTAATATTTAGAAATAAATAAGCTTGCAATAAAAGTTCTTTATCATAAGGAAATAAGATCACTCCTTCAAAAAATTTTTGAATGTCCTCGTGAGTTTGGGGTTGAATTTTTTTACAGTATGAAACAAATTTATGTAGCTCGTTTACAATCATCAAGTTATAACTCCTTCCCCCAGTCGCTGCCTTAAGGGTGTTAGCATAAAAAGATACCATTCCCTCAAGTAAATTATCATCCGCATAAGTAACTAAAAAAACGGTTTAAATCCTGAATAGTTAAGGTTTTTTACTGTTGACACACCAGTAAAACTAATTCTTAAGTTGCTTCTCAGTATTCGGGGACTTTTCACTTCTGACATCAGCCACTAGTCAGCGATTTTATATGAGCGGGAAAACTGGCGTTTTGCAAAGCTTGAACAGTTATTCTAGAATCTTGTACACAAAATTGCCAACCCAAGCGAACCAGTTTCCGAGAATTTTCAGTTTGGATAATTCCAATCACTGGCATTTTTGCTTTTTCTTTGTCTACTGAATGTTCTTGCAAAATTGTTTTCAAGCGATGTAGTTTATCCATATCACCTGCTTGCTGGGGATTTAACTCCACCATTACCATTTGTACTGTTTCCACTGGTTCTACATCTTCAACAATAAATTGAGTTTGCTCATCGCGTCGGTCTACTTTTCCCCAAATAATCAATCTAGTATCAACTACGAGTAGGGAACTAATGCGTTCATAGGTTTTAGGAAAGACTACAGCTTCTGATTGTGTAGTTAAGTCTTCTATTTGCAAAATTGCCATCTGCTCGCCTTTTTTTGTAACCACTTTTTTCACGATATTCAACATGACAACTGCACAAAGCCTGATTTCTTCTCTTTGCTCTCCCAGTTGCGAAAGGCTAATTGGTGTCAAAAGTGGTGCTATTTGCCGTAAAGATTTCAACGGATGATCTGATACATAAAAGCCTAATAATTCTTTCTCCTTCTGCAACTTTTCCTGTGGGGTAAAATCCATCACAGATTTAGATTTGGGAGCAGTTTCAAAGACATTATTTGCTCTTTTATTCTGAGGAGAAGAAAATCCGTCGCCTAATAAATCCAAGAGATTCCCTTGACCACTAGCTCTATCTTTAGCGCGTGATTGTGCCCAATCATACACTAATTCTGAGTCGTTAATTAACTGTTGGCGGTTGGGTTCAATTTTGTCAAAGGCTCCACAGTAAATCAGCGATTCTAGAGTCCGGCGGTTAACAGCACGTAAATCCACGCGATCGCAAAAATCAGCGAGGGATTTAAACTCCCCTGTCTCATTTCTCGCCTCCAAAATACAGGCGATCGCATTTTGTCCCACGTTACGCACCGCCGAAAATCCAAACAGAATCTTTCCTGCTGTCGGTGTAAAATCAACACCAGAACGATTAATATCTGGCGGATCTATGGAAATACCCATATTTGTACAGTTAGTAATATATCTCTGTACCTTATCGGTATCACCACTGTTAGCCGTTAACAGTGCCGCCATATATTCCAATGGGTAATTAGCTTTTAAATATGCTGTCTGATAAGTTACATAACCATAGGCAGTCGAATGGGATTTATTGAAACAATTAGAAGCTATCAAGCCATTTTTGATCCCAAAATTATGGTCACGCTCAACCCCAATGTCATAGACGTTTTGTTTGCCTAAATATTTACGTGTGGCTATTTTGATCATCCTACCCTAACCCCAAAAAAAGTTTTGCGGAATTATTAATTGATAAAAACTGTAGCTATGGTAATACCTGTAATCTAAAATTATATCACTAGAAAACACTGCTGTACTCATACACAAAAGTAGACAAAATATATCAAAAATTTGGTCAACCATTAGATAGATGGTTAATAGCAATATAATTGCTGTTTTTAAATCTTAATTAAATACGTTCCAATACATATTAATCCGCTTAGTCAGATGGGTGAGGAGCAAGGGGGCAGAGGGGCAGAGGGGCGGAGGGACAAAAGAAGAATAACAATGCCCAATTCCCAATGCCCAATGCCC
>CAZZZY010000726.1:0-3592 GCA_964658545.1 uncultured Acetobacteraceae bacterium
CCCCCTGTTCGTGACCGGGGGTTATTTTTTTTGGGGACGGGCGATCGCTGAAGGTTGCCGTAAATTATCCGCAATGCGATCGCACTGCTCCCGATTGAGGCTTAATCCTTTAGGGCTGAGGAAACGCTACAAGGAGCGATACAGCTTTCTGTGTTCGTGTTGCGGCGATTCGCGTTTGGTTCAGTTCAAAGACCTGAACCGTGGTTCAGAATTGCTTTCTTGGCTGTCTCCTCTCGGTTTGGTTCAGTTCAAAGTTCTGAACCACGGTTCTGAACCATTGCCAAAATCGCTACGTTCCCCGTCAGTTGGTTGGTTCAGTGGTTCAAAGGGTCGGTTCAACGGTTCAAGCCGCGATGGTGCAGCCGCCCCACTGGGGGCTAGCCCTGCCCAAGAAATAAACCAAAACCATTCATTGAGTTGCAGAACTACTCAACTTAACGCGCAAATAAACCCATTGACTCATATAACCCGTTTTCGAGCTACAAAAACCTGACGAACATCTTCATCCCTGAAATATTCATCAGACCTCCATACAGTTGAAAACAAGTTATAAAATCTCGGAACCCTCAGACCTTGTTTGCTGTGCTATTATGTGTCGCTCCTAACCAACAAAATTTAGCCCTTTTTAAATACACGCTAATAGTAGAGGAAACCTATAGGTTTCCGAATTTAAATACACGCTAATATTGCAACTTTATAAAGAGACGAAAGACAATGTGGAAACCAGCACACCACTAGGGATTAGCACTGCTCAGAAATAAAAACAAACCTTCATTGAGCTGCAAAACCACCTAGAGCGATCCCAACAGTCGGCTCAACTCAACATACAAGTCAATCAACTCTGAATTTAGTTACTGGAACCATATAAAACCCTAGTAAAAATCTAAGTCCCGCTAAAAACTTGTGGAAATATATATATTTCCGTAAAAAAGAACAAGCTGAAAGCGTTACTACGATTGATTTGCAGATTAATCGTTTAAACAATAAAACGGCACAAAATACAGAACAAGCTAGAAATTCATGGCTGTAACCATAGCAACAGCAGATAACGTGCTGTGCATTTTCTATGCGCTGTCGTATGTCGCTCATAGGCAGCAAAGTAAATTTTTTTGAAACCTCGGCAGAATCTTCCCAGAAACCTATAGGTTTGACTTTTTAATTTAGAGCTAATATTGCAGGTTATGCATAGCTGCTGTCATAGACTTAATCACCCATTAAAGCCCGACATACAAAACGAATAGGGAAAATTTCTAAACTTTAAGGCAGCTTGGAAGCTCGGAAGTTTTGAAGTTACCTCCAAAAAG
This sequence comes from uncultured Acetobacteraceae bacterium, assembly GCA_964658545.1. Taxonomy (GTDB): domain Bacteria; phylum Cyanobacteriota; class Cyanobacteriia; order Cyanobacteriales; family Nostocaceae; genus Nostoc. The sequence goes on from CAZZZY010000726.1 coordinate 1,305, forward strand.
CGCCAACGCTCAGGACTTACAGTAACTTCACCTCAAAAAATAAAACTTCCGTGCAGAAGTTGTCCGGAAGTTGGTGCAATTCACTGAACGGAAATTGCATTGTTGCACAAAAATAACTGAAATTCAGCCAAAATTCTTAACCAACTGGCGCTAGTCGAGAGTGCAGCAACTCATTACCGCGTTGCATCCGAACGCAGACTGTACAGCAGTTCTCCCCAGCATCAAACTTTTGCACAGGTAGAGCGTGAGTAGCGCGAATCTTCCGACCGCACAAAGTAAACCAAGTTGGAGAAAAGGGATTTTCGCTTTCCATTAGGTGCAGCATTTTGCTTTGGCTCATAGGACTTCCCAGTACTTTCATACCAAATCCACTCGCGTTTTAGCCTAGTGTATAAAGTTTGACAGATAACCTGCAAGCTGTTGCAAAAATTTGCTGGACTACTTTAAGTTATCCGCCAGCGAATTTTGACTTATGCACACTGTTGCATCTCCAGCCGATGGTTAAGACTCGATTCCTAATTCTATTGGGTATACAGCTAAAACTTCACACCCCTTATACCAATTTTCTATGAAGATGCACAGAATGAACTGCCTGAAATCCTTGCTAGATAAAGGAACTATTCTATGCAGCCTTACATAGAATTGGTATTAAGCCACAATTTGCAAATCAAATTACCATTTCACTAGAGTTTTGGATGTTTAGATCACTAGCTTTAAGACAAAAATAAGCTACACAAAACGCAGACTTACAAAATGCTTGCTATATAAGGACTTCAGGCTTTAATCTACCGTATACCCTGGCTTGAGTATAATTTCTTCGGCCCCACCAAGATTGCTGAATCTTTACGGGAAATTGCTTCTAAATTTGACGAGACAATCCAAGCAAACGCTGAGAAGATTATCGCCAAGTATCAGCCCACAATGGATGCGATACTTGGTAAGTACCGCCCCCGCTTGGAAGGTAAGACTGTAGCCATCATGGTTGGTGGTCTACGTCCTCGCCACGTTGTCCCAGCTTTCCAAGACTTGGGCATGAAGATGATAGGTACTGGTTATGAGTTCGCTCATAACGACGACTACAAACGTACCGCTCCCTTCATCGAGAACGGCACCATCGTTTATGACGACGTTACCGCTTACGAATTCGAGGAATTTATCAAAGCGCTGAAGCCTGACCTTGTAGCTTCTGGTGTGAAAGAGAAGTACGTCTTCCAAAAGATGGGTCTTCCTTTCCGTCAAATGCACTCTTGGGATTACTCCGAACCTAGCGATCGCTCCTCAACATCATATAATGCAAGGTTTTTTAGCGGCGGGAGGAAAAAGAGCCTATTTCTAGCCTAAATGCAAGTTGCACGGTTATCTAGGAACAATCTTTTTTGATGCTTTAGACAGTATAACTCTTATGGAGTAAGGTTTTTAGGATTTGCTGGCATTTTGCTTAAAGAATAACTGTAAAATAAAAGACTATTTTTAATGACGATTTTTTAGATTAAATGGTGTGTAGGGGAATTATTAGCTCTCTCCAATGCTTAGGGTTCTACAATTAAACCCCTGATTTCTGGTATACGCTGAGGTTCACCTAAAATATTCATTGAAGGTAAAGCAGAGACAGTACTATGTAACCCACTACTGAAGCCGGAAATAATTAATTGTCCTCCTGACTGAGCAGTGTAGTGGCGACGAAACTCACAAATAGACCCTCCTGCTTTGTTTTCGATCAAGCACAACAGAGAAAGACACGGAAACCGATCTGCTCCTTTTTGCTCAACACGATATTTCTGAATCTTATCTAGAAGGGGGCGAAAAGTTTTCTCAATCAAACCATTGAGACTGTTCCGTTGCTCACCGACATACGCAACGACTTCAAGAGGTTTCCATTTTACCAATCCACAAGCAGCATCAATAATTTCTAGATCGCTGTTAGTTGCCATGTATAAGATAATGCCATGTTTTCTCAAAGTTCCAACTGCATCACAATCTCGATTCATGAGCATAGTAATCGGCGCATCAAAAAAACCTGTGTTCAAGAGTTGCATTGCCTTGATAGCAAGCGCTCTATTATTAACTATAGATGCATAACTACCGAAGTTATCAGGTTCAAAAGGAAGGTTAAGAGTAAAGTTTGCAAGCTTTAAGTCATGTGACATCAGAGACTTTGATTGCTTTGATGCTAATTCACACACCGTCATAGACATCGCAGTAAAAGAAGTAGACTGTTGTTGCGATCGCCCTCACTCGACAATAAACTAGGCGATGTCTACGACGGGCTGCGCCTACGCATTAAACTG
>CAZZZY010000727.1:0-3576 GCA_964658545.1 uncultured Acetobacteraceae bacterium
GGAGTCACTATCAACTGTCCGCCATCTTCTCGTTCAAATGTCACCGTTACTGGTGCCCTTAGACCTTGCAATGTTACATCAGACTTACCTTGTAGCGATCGCGGTCCAGTATCGCCAATCACTTGGAAAGTTACATTAGCCGCAGTGTCATTTACCAACCTGACATCAAATTTACCATTAGTCAGTGCGATCGTTGCGCTAGGGGCTTGTTGTGGTTGGTCGCTGGAAACCGCACCTGGTTCTGAAGCTTGATCGCTAACACCCAATCTTGTTTGCTCTGGTGATGAGTTAGTAGGGGCTACAAGAAGCTCTTGAGCATCTAGTCTTAGTGTTAGCTCATTAGGAGGACATCCCGGCGGCACCACAACCTGACTATTATGTGGTTCTTCGTAGAAAATACTAGGGCAGGGGTTAATTTGGGGAGGAGATTCTTGTGCTAATGCTTGAGGAATTGCTGGCGCACTAATCAGTAATCCTCCAAAAATAGCACTAAATAGTTGAGCAGACTTGCGAAAATTTTGAGACTTCATATTCTTTGTTGACTCCTAGAAAAACTTCAATTTTTTTCTGAGATAAATGATTTTTCAAGCCGGAGATTAAATGAGGGATTATTATTCGTTGAATACATTTAAAATGTAACAACCCATTCGATTTTTCGTATCTAACTAAGGAAGCGGAAATAATCTGAAAAAATAAATATATTTCATTCTTAAGACTGAAAATATCAACGTCTTGATTCTGATCGGAGCCGGAGAAGCTCCGCCTCCGCTCCTGTTAGCGGTAGCGGGGCGTTTAGCCAATTCAGAATACCTGAATTCTTCTTCAATTAATTTTTTTTAGCTCATATCAGACAACTTATACTCTACTAAACCGCTTGCTCAAACATGATTTCAACTACTAGAATGTCATCCTAAAAATAATTAGCAAATTATATACAACCAAGTGAAATAAATAGCTTATATTTAATACCGCCGTTACTTCATAGGCTTTGAAAATGACAAATTTATTAACGAGTCAAAATCAAAATCCATTCCCGAAAGGATCAGACAAAGAACTGGCATATTATGCCCTGCGGAATGCGGTAGAAAAAATCTGTCAAAATGAGTACCAAGCCGAATGGGAAAGCTACAAAAAACGGCATGGAAAGAAAGCCAATAGAGATAGATTTCACAACCTTACTCGCCCTGTACCGCCAGAAATAGTGAATGAACTAATAAAGATGATGGACGACTTAGGGAGAAATAAAGTCTCTCCCGAACAGGTGATGGCAACTCTGCTGCATAACTACGATATTAATGAGGCAAGATTTCCTAAATAACGAGGGAATCTAGAAGTGCGATCGCGTGTGGTGATAGACAGGCGATCGCACTCCCGATTGGGATTTCTCACAGAAATAACCCCGTCATAATCGCCTAGACGGGGCTTGTTTTTATCCTCCCTGCTGATAGTTCCTTCAATTCTTCCCATAAACTCTGTCCAAGACCATCTGTGAGAGGTTAAGGTAATTGCACTAATGTCTGCGAGGGTGCAGGAAAAGGGGATAAATCCAGCCTGGAGACTGGTTTTCGGAGATATTTAACCACGCAACTTTAACACTATCTGGCAATGGTCGCTGAAGTCTTTGTTGCCAATTCCGTTGTAATTGAGGTAGTAAATCTTTAAAGACACATTCAAATAATTCAGATGGGAAAACTAAAAATCTTTCTGAAAGTGATTGTTGGGTAACTTTGGTAATTTGACACCATAAGAAACCAACTCTAGCTAACAAACGATTTAACTCTTGGATAAGATTGTGATTCCAAGTGTGGTGCAACGCGATTTTCACCGAATTATTTCAGAGATTGGTACACCTGCTCGTTCTCCCAAAACCCGAGGAAATTCAATTGGTCGAGTTCAAGGTCAAGTTCAAACGCGACGAACTAAGCAACCTGTCGTCCAGAAGAAGTCTAAAGTAACACCTAATGAACAAAAAGCTGCGTAAATTCTCTTGGGCTTTAGGCGAATGGCACTAAGAAAAGCTCTAAGCTATACGGAATAAGGGCTACAGCTTTGAAAGCTATTGAACAGTGGAGGAGGGGTCAGGCGGTCGTCCAAGATGGCAGTGTCATGGAAGCGATGCCTACGGCGGTAAACTACGCCACGAAAAACACGCTGAGTTTGCGATCGCCTACGCCATCGCTTTGTCTTGCACCAGAAAGTGGAATCAGATGTACAAGTTGTCTAAAAATTTCTGGTAGGTAGGAAAAGCTTACTCGTTCATGAAATACTTTCCTTGAGACGAGCAAGCAAACATCATAAATACTACTGTGACACTACGAGTACAAATCCTCTCTTGATAAATTTAGCCAAAGTTTGGGACTCCCGTTTAAAGAACTATTGCCAGAGTCTGTGATAAGACTTGCAATCTCGGAGCTAAAAATTAAATACAAAAAGCGGTTATTTGACCCATTAATAACTTTATGGGCATTTTTATCACAAGTGCTGGATAGTGATAAAACTTGTAATAATGCTGTAAGTAAAATAATTGCACCTAAAAGCTGGTGAAGAAGTAGAAGTCCCTTCTCTTCGAGACGCTCCGCGAACAACAGATACGAGTGCTTACTGCCAAGCTAGGGCAAGGCTTCCAGAGAAGTTATTAGAAAAACTTTTCAATTTCTCGGCACAAAGCTTAGAACAGAAAGTAGCAACAGAATATTTATGGTGTGGTCGAAATGTCAAAGTAATAGATGGGTCAACTGTCTCGATGCCTGACACTGTTATTCCTGGTTTTCGCACTCAACAAGTCAGCTTAATTACTACTCTTTTAGATAAAGCAACTTATTCTACTCTCGAAATTGTTGGACTTTACGGTAAACGTTGGGATGTTGAATTGAATTTGAGGCATATAAAAACTACCTTGGGTATGGATATTCTCCGATGTAAAACCCCTTCAATGATCCGCAAAGAAATCCATGTTTATTTACTCGCTTACAATTTACTTCGGAGCTTAATGTGGTCGGCTGGGACTACCTACAATACTCCTCCAAATCGTTTATCGCTTCAAGGTACTCGACATCATTTACTGAATTTTATTCCTAAATTAGAAACTGCTCACTCTCAAAAACGCTTTTCTCTTTATCGTAGTTTGCTGAAAATTATTGTTCACAAGGTTGTCCCCGACCGTCCTGCACGCAGCGAACCACGAGTCACCAAACGCCGCCCCAAAGCTTACCCCAGATTGACCAAGCCCAGACATGAATTACGTCATCAATTGCAAACGGCTTAATTGATAAGGCTTTCCGCTTTTCTTAGTGCCATTCCTTCCGGCTATTATGCAATACAGTTTTTCTCCTTGCCCTCTCCTAAAAACTGGCTAATTGGCTTAGGGAGAGAAACCTGTACTTCTGCTTACGAATAAAAAAGAATCATTTCGTAGAAGTAGAAAAAGATATTTGGCTGTCACTCAACGAGATGGGATTATTGCCTGGAGTTTCTTTCTTTTTGTCAGGAGTAAAAGTCACAAAAACTCAAGGATTTTTTAGCTTTAATGTTGCCTGTAAATGGCAACGTAAAATCTTAGGTGTTGCCCCAGAAGAA
>CAZZZY010000728.1:0-3572 GCA_964658545.1 uncultured Acetobacteraceae bacterium
ACCCGCAAGGGCGCACTGGCTTCTCTGCGCCTTGGCGGTACCCTGCGGTCAGCCGCTTTGCGTCTACGTTAAAAAATTGACTTTGGTAACAAAGTTTTAGTCTTAACCCAAGCGTATTGGCTTATACCTAGCACTGGGGGCTGATTAATTCTTGTTTAGTCCTCTTCAAAGGACTTTCACTATTAGCCGTAGGTTTCTAACCTATGGCGGGTGATGGGTTCAAATGTGAGATTGTGGTGTGCCTCTACAACATATCTGGTTTTTCCAAAAGTACATATTTTGTATTTCGTGTCAATGCGTAAGTCCTATTCTTGTTTTACCAGCATCTCCAGCCAGAGGCTAGAAAGCAGTCTGAGAAAAGTTTTCCCAATTTAAAATCCCCCCATATCTTTTGTAGATGTAGGGGGATTTCAACGCTTTATGCAAACAGCCCATCTCAAAACTACTCAGCAGCTTTATTATTAGCCCTATTAGCACGCGCCTCAGCCGAAGCCATCACCTCATCCATATTCTCTAGCACTTCACCAGGGAAGTTTTCCAAAACTCTGGTAGAAAGAGCAACTCGCCCTTTACCCTCATCCAAATCAATAATGACAGCTTTAATTGGCTGACCAACTTTAAATACCTTTTCTAAAGAATCAATGAATTTTTGGCTTACCTGCTTGATATGAAGCAAAGCCCCCATACCATTTAAATCGACAAACACACCAAAAGGTTTGATGCCAGTAACTTTGCCTTCCACCAGTTGACCTAGTTCTAATAAGCTGAAGTTGCTAGAACGAGTCGCTAAACGCTGGGAAAGGATGAGTTTGTTGGTGTTTTTATTAATTTCCAAAAAGCCCACAGTCAGATTTTGACCTTTGAGTGCTTCTAAATTATCACGCTCGGCCAGATGCGATCGCGGAATAAACCCCCGCAAAGAGAGAATATCGACGGTGACACCACCTTTATTCACACCCATAACCCTTACTTGCACAGTCTGAGCATTTTCCTGCATTTGGGCCAGTCGTTCCCAGATGTGCTGAATTTCCAACTGCTTGCGAGAAAGGGTGACTTGACCTTCTGCATCCTGATCTCGGATAATCAAAAACTGCATTTCCTCTTGCAATGGCAGCACCTCCGATAAATCGGTAACTGCTCTCAAAGAAGCCTCATCGCGCGGCAGAAAAGCTGACGACTTGCCACCAATATCAACATAGGCTCCATCATGGTCAAGTTGGAACACTTTGCCATGTACAACCTGTCCCTTTTGAAACTGGTAGTCGTGTTTTTCTAGTGCTTTGGCAAAATCGTCCATTGTAAATGACGAATTGGCTGTTTGAGAAAGTTTCGATTCGGAATTCATGACTTTTGAAGATTAATTTTTATTTGAGCTGATGCCATTGAAGTTTAGATTGTCATTTGTCATTTGTCAGTTGTTCTTTGCAAATGACCAATGACCAAAGACGACCTTGGGTGTATGGTTTTTAGATCAGTTGACCAAAAAGTTGTTTTACCTGCTCCCAAGCATCGGCTGCTGCTTTAGGATTATAACTGCCACGAAGGTTACAGAAAAATCCGTGATCAGCTCCATCGTAGCGAAACACACGATGAGGAATTTTATATTTTTCTAACTCTGCTTCAATCTCATCTACTTGTTCAGCTGGGATGCTAGCATCCTCTGTACCAAAAAAGGCATAGAGAGTGCCTGGAATTTCTCTGGTATGGGTGAGTGTGGGAGCGCCGCTTCCTAGTGTGCGGGCGGTAATTCCAGCACCGTAGAAGGAAGCCGTAGCTTTAATGTCTGGTAAGGTGGCAGCAAGATATGCAACATGACCACCAAAGCAGAAACCAATGCACCCAAAAGCATCTTTTTTGACTTGGGGCAGATTTTTGAGGTAGTCAATTGCTAATTGAATATCGCTCAATAACTCTGATGCTTGAGTTTGCATAGCGTAACCTCTGCCCGTTTCAATATCTTCGGGTGTGTATCCAGTTTCAAAGCCAGGAGCAGTCCGTTGAAAAAGTGCAGGTGCGATCGCTACATACCCAAGTTTGGCAATCCGTTCTGTAACCTCCCGAATGTGAACGTTGACACCAAAAATCTCTTGTAATACCACTACTCCTGGGTAAGAACCAGGTTCTTTTGGCTCTGCTAGATAAGCAGATACTTGAATATTATCTTGCAAAAGATTAACCGTTGTGGTAATTATTGCTTGCTCTGTCATAATAATTTTTACCAGTGCTGTGTGATTAACGGTGTGTTTGTTTGATATAACTATGCCAGTATGTCGAAGTTATTTTCAATAAAATTATCAATTACCATAGTGAGCGCATTCCAAATTTGTACCAAAAAAATTTTATATGTAAATCAAATATTTGATATGTAGCAAATACAGCTGGTCACTCAAGGAGTGCTGAGTATAAAAGCAACACTTAATACTCAAACCTCCGCACGGGCTAAACGCCCACTACCGCTAACATCACTCCGCATTTAGTATTCAGGAGGTTTGGTGATGATTCAATTCCGTATTCAGCCAGACAGCGAAATTCCCGCATCAACCCAGCTGTTTAATCAAATCCGGTTTGCGATCGCTTCTCGGCAATATCCCCCTGCTTACAAATTGCCAAGCACACGGGCGCTGGCAATGCAAACTGGATTACACCGTAATACCATTAGCAAAGTTTACCGTCAACTGGAGGAAGACGGATTTGTTGAGAGTATGGCTGGTTCAGGCATTTATGTTCGTCCCCAAGGTCATGAGGGCGGTAGTAGGCTGCAATCACCAATTCTCAAACAACATCCTGATGCATATCAAGTTGTCCAGAAAGCACTTGACGATCTGCTCTCTCAAGGATGTTCGCTCAATCAAGCCAGAGAGTTATTTTTAGCGGAAATTGACTGGCGCTTGCGTTGTAGTGCGCGGGTACTGGTTGCAGTTCCATCTTATGACATGGGTGCTGGTGAGTTGATGGTGTATGAATTGGAGCGATCGCTAAAAATACCAGTCCAGTTGGTAGCAATGGAAGAATTAACAGCTGCATTAGATAAAACTACCTCGGCGACAGTAGTCACAAGTCGATATTTTATCAGTAATGTGGAAGCGATCGCCGCTCCGAAAGCTGCACGGGTAATTCCTCTGGATATCTACGACTACAGCAAAGAACTCAGCCTCTTGAAAACCCTACCAAAAGAAAATTGTGTAGGTATAGTTAGCCTCAGTTCCGGGATAGCACGAGCAGCAGAAGTCATTCTCCACGGTCTGCGGGGAGATGAACTACTAATCATGACTTCGCAACCAAAAGATGCCTATAAACTTCAGGCTATGGTTAAACGGGCTGAGGTAATCATCACCGATCAAGCCAGTTTTGCGGCAGTGCAAGCAGCCGTGCAAGCTTCTGATGAAGATATTATTCGTCCACCGAAGTTGATTAAGGTTGAAAATTATATCGGCACTAACTCGATTAACTTACTAAAACGAGAATTGGGTTTGAGTTAATTCAAAGATAATTGATAATTAAGAGAGGGGTAAAAACATCTATAGGAATCCGGTTTGATTTCTGAAAAAAATTAAGTATTTGTAGGGTGCGTT
>CAZZZY010000729.1:0-3569 GCA_964658545.1 uncultured Acetobacteraceae bacterium
CGCTTTGCGTCTACGTTAAAAAAACTGACTTTAACAAAGACTTTTAGCCTTAACTGAACTGTATTGTACTGGCATCTACAATCTCAAGTCACTTTTGCTAGCATAGTGATATAAGGTTTATCGCTCCCCAGTAGGCGGCTGGAAGCAAAAGGATTAATATGGCACATTTAAATCAGCGTCGCTCCCAAAATGTCAACGGCGATTTTTATGTAGATACTACCTGTATTGATTGTGATACCTGTCGCTGGATGGCTCCTGAAGTATTTTATGATGTTGATGACCAATCGGCGGTTTATCATCAACCAACGAATGAGACTGAAAGATTAGCCGCGCTGGAAGCGCTTTTAGCTTGTCCTACTAGTTCTATTGGCACAGTTGAGAAACCAAAAGATATCAAAGTTGCTCAAGAAAAGTTTCCCATATTAGTAACGGAAAATGTTTACCACTGCGGTTATCATTCTGAAAAATCTTACGGTGCTGCTAGCTATTTAATTCAACTTCCAGAAGGTAACATTTTAGTGGATTCTCCCCGGTTTACGCCGCCTTTGGTCAAGCGTTTAGAAGAACTGGGGCCAATTCGTTATATGTACCTAACTCATAAGGATGATGTGGCAGATCATCAAAAGTTTGCCGAGCATTTTCAGTGCGATCGCATCCTCCATACTGATGATATTACTGCGGATACTCGTAATGTGGAAATACAGCTAACTGGTTTTGAACCATTTACCTTGACACCAGATTTATTAATTATCCCAGTTCCCGGTCACACCAAAGGCCAAACTGTTTTACTTTATAAAAATAAGTTTCTGTTCACTGGCGATCATCTCGCTTGGTCAGAAAGCTTGCATCAACTGGCTGCATTCCACGGTGCTTGTTGGTATTCTTGGTCAGAACAAACCAAATCAATGCGTAATTTGGCTAATTACTCTTTTGAGTGGGTTCTACCAGGTCATGGACGCAGGTTTCATGCTGATAGGGAAACCATGCGTCAGCAGATGCAAAAGTGCATTGAGTTGATGCAATCTTTGAAATAAGAGACTGCCGAATTAAATAATGATAGTAACTATCCCTGTATCCAAATCGTAACGACCCCCGACGATTTTCAGTTTGCCCGATCGCACCTGCTCAGTTAAAAGTTGCGATCGCTTCAACCGTTCAATTTGATATTGCACATTTGCTACCACAGCATTTTCAACTGCGTCACCGGGCTGATCCTTGACCTTTTTTACGGCTGGCTTAATTGCCTTCACAAAAGTACTAATATCACCGAGTAACGATTCCTTTTGTACGGCTGCGGTTACAGCCCCACAACGCTCATGTCCCATTACCATCAACAATGGAGAACCTAACAAGACAACCGCATATTCAATACTACCAATCGCTTCATGGGTGGCAATATTTCCGGCAATCCGAACATCAAAGATGTCCCCAATGCCCTGATCAAAAACAATTTCTGCGGGGACTCGTGAATCAGCACAACTAAGAATAGTTGCAAATGGATGTTGAGCTTGAGCAACTTCCTGCAACCGCAGCGCCGATTGATCGGGGTATTGGGGTTGATGTTGAACAAATCGCTGATTTCCCTCCATCAGCTTTTGCAATGCGGCATCGGGATTTAGGGATTCAGGGACGTTTGGAGGCATTTCGGCAGCTTTAGCCTGTTCCACCCGCAAGAAGAAATCACTGGCAGTTAGCATTATCCCAAATGTACTGGTGATTCCCAACTTCAAAAAGTCACGACGTTCCATAAAATGCTTCATTGAATTTCTAACTCTCCTACATCGAAGCGACACATCTGACAGACCGAATTTCCATCACATCCGAAACGTAGCAAGTACCTCCGAATTTGTTGAGAAGTGGTTTGATATTTTCGACAACAGGCTTGAGTTGATCTGGCATACAAAACGCCAGGATGTAAACATTATCAAGCATAGTCATGTCTAAATCTTCTGTAGTTCCTTGTAATCCTTTCCCCGCAACATTTCGGATTACGGCATGGTTATGTACACCAGACTTGTCTAAATTATCTAAAATTTTGGCAAGCTCAAAGGAGTTGGCAATAATTTCTATCTTTTTAACTACGTGCATATTATTAGCTCCAAAATAGGTTAATTCCGTAGAGATATAACGGAATTCCCACAATAATATTGAACGGAAATGTCACCGCTAGAGCGGTAGAAACATACAGGCTGGGATTTGCTTCTGGAACAGTCATCCGCATAGCTGCCGGGACAGCAATATAAGAAGCACTGGCACACAATACAGCAAACAAAAGCGAATCTCCGCGAGGCATACCAATGAATTTGGCGATCGCTAACCCAATGCCTGCATTGAGTATTGGAATTAGTATGGCAAATAAAATCAGGAAAACTCCGGTTTTTTGCAAGTCTTTAATTCTCCTAGCAGCCACCAATCCCATATCCAGTAAAAAGAAGGTGAGAACGCCATAAAATAACCCTTGAGTAAAGGGTTCTAATACTTTCCCACCGCGTTCTCCTGTCAAAACACCTATCAAGAGACTACCAACTAATAGAAAAACTGAACTATTAAGAAATGCTTCTTGCAAAACTTCCGGCCACGAAAACTCTCGCTTGCCATCGGCGGTGAATATATTCACCAAAATTAGACCAACTATAATCGCTGGGGATTCCATGAGCGCCAGAGCCGCCACCATGTAACCATCAAAAGTAATGCCAAGCTCAGTTAAAAAAGCGCTAGCAGTGATGAAGGTAACGGCACTGATAGAACCATAGGTTGCTGCGATCGCTGCCGCATCGTAAGTATCCAATTTCCACTTCAGGATAAAAAAGGTGTAAATTGGCACAACACAAGCCATCATCATTGCTGCCGCCAGTGTTAGAACTACTTCCTGAGTGACACCACTTTTGATTAGTTCTACTCCTCCTTTAAAACCAATGGCAAACAGCAGATACAACGAAAAGAGTTTGGGTATTGGTGCAGGAATTTCTAGATCGGACTTGACAAAAACAGCAGTCATGCCTAAAAAGAAAAACAGGATTGGCGGATTCAAAATGTTGGACACAATTAAGCTAACATCCATATCCACCCTTCCTTGTATTGGTTAAACCTGAAATTAAAGAAATTTTTCATCTTTAAAAACTTAACTGTTGAATCATGATGTATTGTGTCTAGCTACCCTCTGTTAATTGGGTACTCAAGAAGTGAATCGTCCTATTGGTGACAATACTTATTGCTTAGGTGTTAAACAGCGCTGAGAACAGAAAAAGTGAGAGCTTATCCAACATTTTTTGATGTTAGATTCCCCGTCGCTGATCTTACGACAGAAAGTGTAAGCAGAACTGGCGATCAACCTATTTAGCGTATAAAAAATTAACGTATTATAGGGGCAATTTATGTATCATTGGTGTCAACTTAAGCTAGGAATAGCTTAACTGTTGGCTTCATCATCACCCGCCTTGAACTAAAGTTCTCTGGCTTTCAGCTAAAGTCTACTGAAGTAGACTAGAGATTTTGGGGGTATTTAGTCATCTTCAGATGACTTTTGCTATTAGCAAGGAACTTCAGTTCCTTGCGGGACATCACTTTTG
>CAZZZY010000730.1:0-3562 GCA_964658545.1 uncultured Acetobacteraceae bacterium
TCTTAATTACGAATTACGAATTACCAATTATTTATGCACCACTACTAAAGTTCCATAGCTAGCCCAGTTGTAAAGATTGCGAGCTTGCTTAACAGGTAAATTCACGCAACCGTGGCTGACTGGAGTCCCAAAATGGTTATGCCAGTAAGCACCGTGGATGGCATAGCCTTCGTAAAAATACATTGTGTAAGGAACGTCAGGAATATTGTAGCCCTTACCTCGCATTCGATGAGTGCGATACTTAGAATTAATCCGAAATCTACCTATAGGTGTGGGAGTCGATCGCTTACCTCCAGAAATGCGGTATGAATAAACAAGTTTTTTACCTTCCCATGCACGTAACCGTTGCTCTGACAGGTCAATTTCAATCCACCGGGGTTGGGATGTTTGTCTGATATTAGATTCAGTTATGCCGTTTTCATCGACTGACGCAGCTATAGCTGTAGCAGAGTGGCGATCGCCTGTTAACGGTGCTGACCAAGAAAATAAAGTCGCCACCACCAGCGCCATACCTGTACAAAGAGTTTTTGAGGAACGAATCTCACCACTGCGAATCCAGAATTGCATTATGTTTCACCTTCTAAAGTACGCAAGTAATTTTCTGGAACTCTACAAATTTCCAGAGTGACTACTAGCTTCGTGTGAAGGATTTACGCAATTCATCCGCTAATGCTTTTCCAAACAAGTCCTTACCTAATCCGCATCTAATTAGTCTAGAACTTACGCAAAACTCACGCGGTAGGGGCAATACTCTGTGGGAAGCCGCTTTACGTCTACATAAATTGCCCTAAGAAGAAAATTAGGGTTTTGACTAAAAACAACCTTTACCAAAAAAGTTGTAATTTAAATGCGTTAATGCAAACCTTCCCCGAATTTATATTTGCATTTGTAATTTCACACAAAAGTTGTCAGGATTTACACTTATTTATTAGCAGCAAACCGGATAACACCAAATTTGGAAAAGACTTTTAATCACAAATCTAAAATCCGAAATTGGTATGAATGCCCTTTTATATATTTTATTTCAAATTCAGGAATTTAAACTCCGAAGATTCCCAGCATAAAATATTGCTGGGAATCACTCAATTGTCTGGATTTATTGTTATTAATGATTTTGTCTAAATTGCCTTTTGGCCGCTTCACCTACTATTTCTGGATGACTACTGGTGTACCAATCGATGCCCACTCGAATAGCCATTTCGCATGTTTAGGTGCGAGATTTATACAGCCGTGGCTTACTGGAGTGCCAAACCTTTTATGCCAGTAAGCACCGTGAATACCGTAATTGCCTTGGTAATACATCACATAAGGAACGTCGTCAACATCGTAGTTTTCTCCGCGCATTCGCGTAGTTCTGAACTTGGATTGAATCTTAAAAGTACCAGTAAGAGTAGGGGTAGATTTTTTGCCAGAGGAAATAGCACTTCCATAAACCACTCTGTCACCTTCCCAAGCGATTAATCGTTGCTTTGAAAGATTAATTTGAATCCAGCGTTGATCCGATTGTTGTAATGTCTGGATTGTTTGTGCAATCATTTGCTCTTTGGAATTCGCCCAAACTTCACCCGTTCCAGTAGTAGTAAAAACACTTAATGAGAGTGCTGTACCAGTAAGGAGTATTTGTAAGCGACGCACCCAGTTAGAATAAATCAGTCTTTTCATTTTAGATCCACTCACACTCAAATCATCAGGTCTTGAGAAACTTATCAGGTTTTACTTTTATTTCTCTATCTATTACTTTAATAGACGTAAATTTTTGATGATTTGATTCTAATTTAACCTAACTGTTGCATGAGTTTTTTTGCCCCAGATGCGATCGCTTGCCAATTTCCCTCTGTGACAAGCTTTTTGGGAAATAATTCACCGCTCAAACCAACAGCGATCGCACCAGCTTGCAAAAATTCTTTGGCATTTTCCAAAGTGACACCACCAGTAGGAATTAAGGGAATCTGACTCAGTGGCCCTTGCAAACTTTTGATATAATTAGCCCCTCCCACCGCTTGGACGGGAAACACCTTTACACAACTAGCACCCTGACTCCAGGCGGTAACAATTTCTGTGGGAGTCATAGCTCCTGGGATGATGGGTATATCTTGTTCTATCGCTGCTTCAATCATGGGTGGATCAACGTGGGGTGTGAAGAGGAATTGTGCCCCAAATGCGATCGCTTCTTGTAGCTGCTGCACATTGAATAACGTACCAGTGCCAATAGTACAGGCTGGTAATTCCGAACGTAGTTGACTAATTAATTCCCCAGCGCGATCGCTATTCCAGGTAATCTCAATTAACTGCATTCCCCCAGATGCTACAGCCATTGCCATTTGCTGTCCCAATTCGATTTTAGGAGCGCGGATGACTGCGATCGCTCGATGTTTTTGCAACTGTGATAACCAAATTTGATTAGGCATTTTGACTGGGAATGAGAGATTGGGGACTTTCATTGAAGAAGGCAGCTATGCTGAGGGCAGAAGGTTTGGAACAGAAGAGGGAGGGAATATTGCACTTTGATTTTGAGCTTATCTTTACTATTGAAGATAAGCGCAATACGAAAATAACAAAAGCTTTTGATGATATTTCGGTCGCTATTAAAGAAGTCAAAGCGGAATTGAAGTCTGAGATGCAAAGCCGTGACTTAGGACACGACCAGCGAGTGACTGCGATCGCTCTTGGATTAGGCGGTAAGCAAAGCCATGCCGTTAGGCTGATCGCTAGCAAGAAGGTTTAACCCAATGAAAATGATAATTTGGGTTTGTGATGATCTCTTGGTGAGCTTAATGTATTAATCTGATTCAAGCGCTTATTCTAATGAAAAGTAAAATGAAACCTCGTCTATTGAGCATAGGCTTAACACTATTAGCGATAGTAATGCTTGCTAGTTGTAGTAAAAAGCCTGAAGAATCTGCAAGTAGTACATCGTCAACCCCAAGTGCAATCGAGCAAACTCCAAGTTCTGGTAATGCTACGACATCAACCCCTCCAAAGGCAGAAGAGTCTACTAGCAGTACACCGTCAACTCCAAGTGCAATCGAGCAAACTCCAAGTTCTGGTAATGCTGGTACATCAAACACTAAAAAGCGACCATCACCTGCAAATAAAACCGCTACTTTAGCAGAAGCAGAAAAGCTAGGGGTTAAACCTCAAGGAGAAACCACTTGTCCGAGTGAGGCACCTGTTAAGGGGAAAATAACAAGAAATCGAGGCAACATCTACCATGTGGCCAAATCAACCAATTATGACCAAACCAAGCCTGATATCTGCTTCAAAGATGAAGCAACAGCAGAGAAAGCTGGCTTTCGTGCGCCGAAGTAAAGACTCTTGTTTAATTTGTCCTTCGACTGATTTGGAGCAAAAATTTCTAGTACTTTTACAGGGGCATGAATATCAACGATTGTTTCATGTAGATACTGATAGATAATATATTGCTGTAACCTTATATACTCTACTGGAGGAAATAAACCAGTAGAGTATTTTTATAAGGAAATTTTGAAAATTTCCAATCATTTTTAAGACAATACGCTTGGGTTAAGCATCTCTTTCTTGTCTCTGCGTCGCGCCAGTTGCT
>CAZZZY010000731.1:0-3561 GCA_964658545.1 uncultured Acetobacteraceae bacterium
AGCAGCTAAGTTACGTGAACTGGGTATTGACCCTGATGCGACACCGAATAGCCCGTCGTAGACATCGCATAACCTTAAGGATGCTGGGAATAATAATTTTGGGACATCAGCACCAAAATTCCATGAAACAGCAAAAAAATCAATTTAGCCATCTCACTGCGATCGAAAGAAGTTATCTGTCATTTCCTGCACAGTTTTTATTAAATCAAAACCTTCTCCAAGGAAAAATACTAGACTTTGGTTGTGGCTTTGGTAATGATGTGAAAATATTACGTCAGAAAGGTTGTGATATTACAGGCTATGACCCTTATTATTTTCCAGAATATCCTCATCATAAATTTGATACCATAATTTGTTTTTATGTTTTAAATGTTTTATTTACTGAAGAACAAACTAATGTTCTTATGGAAGTATCACACTTATTAAAACCAGGAGGTAAGGCTTATTATGCTGTCAGAAGGGATCTTAAAAAAGAAGGATTTCGAGAACATTATATCCACAAAAAACCTACCTATCAGTGTATTGTCAAACTTCCTTTTATTTCAGTTTGCTTAGATGAACATCGGGAATTATATGAGTATATTCACTATAATCATCAGCGAAATTCATCTAATTATTGTATATTTTGTAATCCCCATAAAACTCTCAAACTCTTAACTGAATCAGCAACTGCTTACGCTATTTTCGATGGCTATCCTATAAGCAAAGGACACGTTTTAGTTATTCCCAAACGTCATGTTAGTAATTATTTTGAACTCCCATTGAAAGAGCAATCTGCTTGCTGGTTTATGGTGAACAAAGTACAAGAGATTCTCCAGGCAGAGTTTGAACCTGATGGCTTTAATGTAGGAATGAATATCAACCGAGCTGCCGGTCAAAATATTATGCACGCCAGTATTCATATCATCCCTCGTTACAAAGGTGATACTGTTGGCGCTAAAAGCGGAATCAGGAACGTTATTCCTAAAAAGTAATCGTTTTTTTACTTGACAGCTTTTAGTAGCAAAACCGGATTTAAGTCAATATGCTTGGGTTAACGTCAAAAACCATAAACTGCGATTTTCCTTAACCCAAGCGTATTGGGATTTAAGTAAGTTGACAATAATTGGTGTATTTACTTTTGCCTTGTTCGGTCAAGCTGTATTGCCTATTTTCCCGTCTCTAGTTGCTCCCGTTGCTTACCATACTCCCGCAGCTGTTTCAAGAGGACTTCTTGGGATGAGTTAGGGATAGACGGACTGGGGGTTGGTTCAAGGGTGGTGTCAGTACTTTGAAAATTAGCAGGTGAGGGATTAACTACATAGACGGGTAGCGACTTGTCATTAGACATCGCCTGTTTGGTTGGTGCTGGGGTAGGAATTAGATTATTTGATTTGCTCACAGCAGCTTTTACCGAATCTAGAGTAGTAGCAACTTGCACTTGTTGCTGCATCTCTTGTGTAGAAGAGACTAAACCACTTAAACCATTCACCAATTGCCGTAAATTTTTTCGGAATTTAGGATCACCTGTCAATTCATCCAAATCCGATGTAATTTTTTGGGTATTTTCAAACGTTACTCGTGCTGAATCTAAAGTTTGTTGCAGCAACACCACATTCTTGGGATCGTTTAAGGTTTTAGAAGCATCGCGTAAATTAGCTGAGGCTTGCGCTGCATTTGCTGAAAGAGTTTCTAAATTGTTGAGTAATTTTCCTTGAGTGAATCGATTAATAGTCGGTGATAGGCTACTGACTGTAACACGTAGTTGGTTACTGGTTTCGGTAATATTGTTTAAAGCGCTAACCAGCGAAGAACGATTTGTTGTCAACAGATTATCCAGGTTGTTGAGCAAATGATTTGCTTGAGTTGCAGTTTCACCGAATTTATTTACTGTTTTATTTGCGGATGTACTAAGTTGGTTTGTCGCTCGTTGCACTGAATTAGCAGTAGCTGAAAATGTATTTAGTTGTTGTCGCAAGCTTTTGGTCAAACCTTGTAAATCGTGACTTAGTTCAGTAAAACTGGATGCTGCGCTTGTGGTACTTTCCAGAACCCTATTGACATTTCTAGAAAATTTGGGGTTATTGTATGCAGTGGCTAGATCAGTTGAACTGCGAATCAGTTCATCAACACTGATGCCAATCTGACCCTTTAACCGAGAACCATTACAGACAATCAAATTGGGATCACAATTTTTATCTAGGGGTTTAGCAAACACGATCCCAGCAGGTAAGGTCGTTTTTGGTGTGATGTCGATAATACTTTCGCTAATTAATCCGCTTTGATTAGCTTCCACCAAGACATTCTGGGGGATAATTAGGTCACTTTGGGCAATTTGAATCTCTACATCAATGGCATTAGCTTTTGGTAGAATCTGGGAAATAGTTCCTACTTTAACACCCCGATAGCGAACTACTGCTCCCTTCTGCATTCCGCCAGCGTTAGCAAATTCCACAATAATTTTGTATGAACGGCCAGCAACAGTAAATCTATTTAACCACAAAAGGAGTAACCCAAATATCCCTAGTCCTAGCAGGAGTAACAACCCCACAGAGCCTTCTCTAAATGTTCGCCCAGAAGCAAAGCGACTTGTCATAAGACCTCGCATTTTTTTCCTCCACCAACAACCAATTATGAGTTAGGAGTTGAATTTAACTCTCGCTCTTCATTCTTAACACCTCACTTTTCACTTTCTAGCCGACGACTTTAATTGGCCCTTGCACACTACCACTGGTAAATTGTCTGATCAACGGATTTTCTGTGTCGTGTATTTCACTAACTGTACCTTGCCACTGCACTTTACCTTCATAGAGAAATATAATTCTATCAGCTGTACGGCGGCCAGTGCTGGCTTGGTGGGTAACAACGGCATAGGTTCCACAAGCTCCATGTGAACTTTGCAAATGGCGGATTAAATCTTCGATTACTGTTGAAGCAATGGGATCAAGTCCGGCTGTTGGTTCATCGTATAGTAGAACTTCTGGGCCTTCCCTAGTACTATCGGGGTTAGACATAATCGCACGGGCAAAACTCACCCGTTTTCGCATTCCCCCAGAAAGTTCAGATGGGTAGAGGTCGCCTATTCCTGGCAAACCTACCATCTGCAATTTTTCTTCCACCAAATCTCGAATGCGCGATCGCGGTAGCTTTGAATTTTGATAAAGTAAAAATCCCACATTCTCCTCCACCGTCAGCGAATCAAATAGCGCCGCTTGCTGAAACACCATACCAATGCCAACCTGCTGGTTGCCATCCTCAATCAAACCTTCTCGCCGCACTCCTTCGACATAAATTTCTCCTTCATCGGGAGCAAGTAACCCCGCCATTATCCGTAAAATTGTTGATTTACCAGTCCCTGATGGCCCAATAATTCCCAGTGCTTCTCCCCGGTAAATGGTCAAGTCTACATTATCTAGAACTTTATGGCTACCAAAGGACTTAGAAACACCTTTCAGTTCAATCAATGGTTCTGTCATTAGTTATTAGTCATTAGTCATAACTGACAAAGCACAAATATGCCCAATTTATTCATAAAACCTCGCGGGATGTGGGAAACTCAGCTTTTTAAAGCTGAGAGGGAAA
>CAZZZY010000732.1:0-3559 GCA_964658545.1 uncultured Acetobacteraceae bacterium
ATGCCCCATGCCCTCTTTACAAATATGAACTCCACAACCAGCAAATCTAAGGAATTTGAACAACAGTATTCGGGAACACTTTCAGATTATGTAACTGCGATCGCTTGGTCGCCACAAGATAAAACTTTAGCAGCAACTTCCGCTGCTGGGGAAGTAGTTCTGTGGAATGATGGCGAACTCACAACCTTACAAACTGGTAACGGTAAATCAGTAGACTGTCTGGCTTTTTCGACCGATGGGAAGTTTTTAGCCGTTGGCGGACAGGATGGACAGGTCAAAATTTGGCGCAACACTGAATTAATTGCCACGTTAGAAAATGCCCCCGCATGGGTTGACAAGCTAGCTTGGAATTACACCAGTAACCAACTGGCTTTTAGTTTAGGGCGTTATGTGCAAGTCTGGGATGCAGATACTCGTGAAGTTGTCGTGACGCTGAATTTCGACAACTCTTCAGTATTGGGTATAGATTGGCGTATTGACGGGCAGTACCTAGCTATTGGTGGTTATAAAGGAGTGAAGATTTGGCATAATCAAAACTGGGATGAAGAACCATATAACCTAGATATGACTACTGTCAGCGTCGCTATGGCTTGGTCGCCCGATGGTAAATTCCTCGCTTCTGGCAACATGGATCGTAGTGTCACTGTTTTGGAATGGAATAACCCCGACCCTTGGGTGATGCGTGGCTTCCCTGGTAAAATTCGCCAATTGGCATGGTCAGAAGCTACCACCAAAGTGGGTGCGCCAATACTCGCATCTTCAAGTATTGAAGGGATTGTGGTGTGGGAAAAGCTAGAGGATGATACTTTAGGTTGGGAAGCACGAGTCTTAACAAATCATGTGGATGTGATTAATGCGATCGCTTTTGCACCCAAAAGCTTCCTTCTCGCTTCTGCTGCTGCTGACGGCTGGTTGTGTTTGTGGAACAAAGCCAAGGAAGTATCTCAAATTCTCACAGGTGTCTCAGGAGGTTTTTCTAGCCTAGCTTGGCATCCCGAAGGTAAGTTACTGGCCGCAGGTGGTGATCAAGGCGAATTAGTTGTTTGGTCAAAGGTTTTGCGGGGTCAAGGATTTGGGCGTAGTTAAACCAAAAAATTACGAATTATTAGCTATGCTGTATCAGCAAGGGTATATTTGTGTGAATTATGAACATAGTCAAACTGATTTTACTTGCCTGTCCCGCATTTCTGGTATCCATGCTGCTGGTAGTCAGTCCAGCAAACGCATCCAGCCTGAAATCTCTATATGCTACACAAATTGTTACGGTAGCATCTACACAACAAATTCCTCAACTGGCAGCACCAAAGTTGATTCAAACATCTAATCCGATTATTGATCAACTTGGTTGCAATTGTGCAAACTGTGTTCAATCTGGATTTCAGTCACTACAAGGCAAGCTGCCATCAGTCGGTTTATAAAGTTAGCAGTTATGAATATTGTAGGGACATAGCAATACTCATTGTTGTGCCCCTACCTAGTAAGACTGCAATAAATATTCACCATTAAAATCATTAATAATTTTTTCAATCAGAATATTCTGACCACCTGGCGATAAAGTTTTAATTTCTCCATTAATTACTATGGGAATACGGGACATTTCCCGTTCTTGAGTATACCGTTTTTTCAGAGTTTCAACCGAAGCTAGTACTTTACCGAATAACCCCTCTCCAAACCTCTCCCCCAGAGGGAGAGAGGCTTTGAAACCCCCATTCCCTCGTAGGGAAGGGGGGCTAGGGGGGTTAGGTTTCCGAGGCTTTGGTGTTACCAAAAATACTTTTCAAACAACCTCTAAAGCAGAGTGGGTTTTGCAGAAACTTATAACATTTAGCTATGAGGATGCATTTAATATTTATTAAACGAACCGCATAGATGCAGAGCGTCTTCCCGCAGGGTAGGACGCAAAGAACGCAAAGAAGGAAGAGAAGGATTAAGTAATTAGTGCAAATTTATTTACTCAACACTCAAAGAAGTCCTGCTGACTCATATAATCGTCTGAGCATTGCTGTGATCTTTGCACCATAATCTAAATCTGCTGACCATCGCCCTGATAGCTGCTCAATTAATGGCGCAATCCCGCGCGTGACAAAACGAAACCTTGGATCTACTACTTCCTGTACCAAAGGTTCTAAACTAGCGTAAGCTTTCAAATGTTGAATGTGTGCCCTCACTCCAATTCTGGCACTGGGAAACGATGCAGCATCCGCAGCACCACCGATCGTACCTAAGCCGGCGAAGTTATTTTGCTCAGGTTTAATATCACCACCAAACCGTAAAAATCCTGTTTCTACACACATTTGACAAAAGGCAATATCATAGTCCACTCCTTCTATAGCTGCTTCTTCCCGATAAAGTTTTGGAATGTCAGGAAAGCTTGCTAAAGCATTTTCATTATTGTTTCTGAGGAATAATTGTAACTGGACTTCTGAAGTATTACCGTTAGACATTACCCGGTCAATTTGACCAGAGCAAACCATCAAATTCGATCGCAAGCTGACAGTACGAGTTGCCGCATCCCAATTGACTGCAACATGAAAATCTCGCAGTTCGATCGCTTTGACATAAACTACTTTACGATAGGTAATTCGATTGACATTAGCCGCTTTTGAAAGATCAATCCGCAGAAGGTCTACTAAATCAATGGGGATGTAAGCATTGCCATTAACTAATACTCCTTGCTCTGAGTAATTTTGTCCATTAATATTAATATTAATTGGCGGATAATTGGCTTCTGCTGGAGTTCCTGGAGTGGGGTCAATCACGCGACTCCACGTTGCTAATCCATCGGCAATTCCCAACGCAAAATCGCGGCGACGAGTTTGCAGCAAAGCCCGATCTTCTGGATTGCTGAGAAACCCTACTTGCATCGCCAACGCTGCCAGCGTTGTCTGACGACAGAATGCTAAACTACCCAATCCACTATCTGTATCGGGCTTGACTCCCCGATTGGGTAATTGAGGTACGCGGCGCAACAACGCCATTAGCAGCTGTTCAGCATTGCTTTTGCGATCGCTATTATTAGCAATATAAAAGACGCTAGCCCCACGCACAGAAGGGCTGTTAGCCGCATCAGATTGAATCTCTAGGGCAACATCACTCCTACCGCCGCGAGAATTGATCCAGGCGATGGTTTGGGCGGCACTCAAGTCATCAGGAACCGCCAAAATTTCCAAATTCCGCGCCCTCAGTTCTGTAACAATCAAATCCCGCAGCAAAATCATTTCTTTAGCTTCAGTTGTACCACCTGCGATCGCACCTGGATCGATGCCTCCAGCTTCTTTGCCTCCATGAGCAGCCGATAAAAAAATACGTCCCATTGTCAGTATTTCCTCTGATAAAATTAAGTGTAAGGAGTTGTATAGATCATTCTTGGTCTAGCAACAAGAATATAATAGCTATCAGAAGTCCTTTGTCATTTGTCCTTTGTTATTTCTCCCAAGTTTATGACCAATCAGCAGAGACTGGGGATGAGGAAGCAGGGGGAGTAGAGGAGATGAGGGGCAGAGGGGCAGAGGAGCGGAGGAGCGGGAGAAGAATAACAATGCCCAATTCCCAATGCCCA
>CAZZZY010000733.1:0-3559 GCA_964658545.1 uncultured Acetobacteraceae bacterium
TATTTACTACGAAAGCTGTTGGAAAAGGGACGGGGTTGGGATTGGCGATCGCTCGGCAAATTATTGTGGAAAAACATGGTGGTCAAATCATCGTCGAGTCCGAACTTGGCAAAGGCACACAATTTGCGCTCATCTTACCTGTGAGTTCGACGGCTGATGTAGTAATATAACCGCCTAATTAGCGTAAATATTGAAATCTCTGCCTGGTTTTAATAGGTAAAACGTCCCTCTCCTAGTCTGAGAGGGACAAACTTGAACTTCCGTTCAAGGTAGGGAAAGGTTTATCGAAACTCGAAACTCCTTACTTTTTAAACCTTTCCCGCCACAACCGAGTCTTTTTTCAAAAGTTCCACTGCTGCTTGATATTGCAGATCCGCTTCCGTACCAATCTGTTCGCGGTTAATGGGGTCTTGGGAAATCACTTTATCTGGCTTAATACCTAATTTGTTAATATCCCGATGTTGAGGAGTTTCATACTTAGCAATTGTAACTGCCAAGCCCGAACCATCTGATAATTCAAATAAAGATTGAATTAGACCCTTGCCAAAGGTAGTTTCGCCTACCAACTGGGCCCGACCGTTATCTTGGAGTGCGCCAGCAAGAATTTCACTAGCACTGGCAGTTCCTTGATTCACCAAAATCACCAGAGGATCATTTGTCAGGGCTGGGCCAAAGGCTTCAAAGCTACCTTGAATGCCTTGTCGATTCACCGTGTAAACGATAGTACCAGAATCTAACCACAGACGGGCAATTTCAATTCCTGATTGCAATAAACCCCCAGGATTATTTCGCAAATCCAGAATGTAGGCATCAGCACCTTTTTTTTCTAAACTAGAAATAGCGTGTGCCAATTCTGTTGAGGCGTTGGCATTGAATTGAGTCAGACGTAGGTAGCCAATGGGCGGACTACCAGTGGAAACACGCAATTCTGAAATCACAGGGTTAAGAGCAATGCGATCGCGCGTTAGCCTAATTTCCGTTTCTGCCTCTCCATCCCGTTCGATGAGCAGAGTTACAAGACTGCCCCTCGGGCCGCGCATTTTAGTCGCAGCTTCATCTAGGGTAAGATTTTTTGTGGACACACCTTCAATTTTAAGAATGCGATCGCGTGGTCTAATCCCCGCTTTATCTGCTGGTGAACCTGCGATAGGAGCCACTACTTCCAACTTCCCAGTCTCAGGATTCAGGGCAATTTGCAATCCTACCCCATTCAATTCCCCAGAAGTATTGACCTGTAAGCTGCGGTACTGTTCCGGGTCTAAAAAGCGGGTAAAAGGGTCATCGAGGCTCTTGAGCATCTTCCCAATTGCCGCATAGCTGGCATTTGAGTCTGTGAGCGGCTTCTCTAAAACCTTTTGCCGCACAGTTGCCCAGTTCTGATGATTAAAAGTCTCATCTAGATAATTGTGATTAACAATTCGCCAAACTTCGGAAACCAGCTTTTGTTCTCCAGTCATTGCCACCGCTGGCTGTGTGAGCGTACCAAAGACCAACCAAAACGCCATTAACAACGAAAATCCAACCCGAAAGACTTGTTTATTCATGAACCCCATTATCAATTCCACCTCAACCCAAATTGCCTATAAATGCTCAGTTGCCCTGTTGTTGATGAAATCTATCTCTCGATTATGTTACTTTTTTTATAGAAGTGGTGCATTTCTCTCATCAAGTTGTTCAGTCAAATGATGGGTTGTATCCACTCACCAAAGGATAAAATCTACTTTGTGTCCACCATTTTCTGTGCAGGGGCATAAAGAGATCGCAATATATTCCTTCTTTACAGAGTGTAAAGTTTCTGAAGACTCTTAGCACGCTGAAAGCTGACAAGCAAATGAAATAAACTCGCCTTTACTAAAATCCCAAAATTGCTAATTGGGAGAGAAGTCATAAGAGGCGGCTTCTGAGAAGTGCATAGACAATTCTGTTGTTACCCCCTAGCTTATGGCAACCCCTTGGGTGAAACCGCAGGATGCCGAGGCTTGGAACCATCAGAATTTTAGTCGCCGATTTAGAACTTCGAGATTTATCAACCGCAACCGACTTTTAGGAACTTGAGATTGTATGGCCAACGTTTACGACTGGTTTGAGGAACGCCTGGAGATTCAGGCACTCGCTGAAGACGTTACTAGCAAGTACGTCCCTCCCCACGTCAACATCTTCTACTGCTTGGGTGGAATTACCCTGGTTTGCTTTCTCATCCAGTTTGCCACTGGATTTGCCATGACGTTCTACTACAGGCCAACAGTCACTGAAGCTTTCTCCTCAGTGCAGTACATCATGACTGAAGTAAACTTCGGTTGGCTAATTCGCTCCATCCATCGCTGGTCTGCCAGCATGATGGTGTTGATGATGATTTTGCACGTCTTCCGGGTTTATCTCACAGGTGGTTTCAAAAAGCCCCGTGAGCTAACCTGGGTTAGCGGTGTGATCCTGGCTGTAATTACAGTTTCCTTTGGAGTCACCGGTTATTCCTTACCTTGGGATCAAGTTGGCTACTGGGCTGTGAAAATCGTTAGCGGCGTACCAGAAGCAATTCCTGTGGTTGGCGTTCTGATCTCTGACCTGCTGCGCGGCGGTTCAAGTGTTGGTCAAGCAACACTAACTCGTTACTACAGCGCCCACACCTTTGTTTTGCCTTGGTTGATTGCAGTGTTCATGTTGTTTCACTTCTTGATGATCCGCAAACAAGGTATTTCCGGGCCTTTGTAATCTCAGCTATTAGCCAAAGGCAACATTTGTCAGTTTTCAGATGAAGTTGTTTGTTTTAAACTTATGAAACACAATAAATATAATTGCAGATAAGTTTCAACAAACAAACACTTGTATCTGAAGCTTTAATTTAACTTAAGCAGGAGAGCACATTTCAAAATGGCAACCCAAAAAAAACCTGACCTGAGCGATCCTCAGTTAAGAGCCAAACTTGCTAAAGGCATGGGTCACAATTACTATGGTGAACCCGCTTGGCCTAATGACTTACTTTACGTCTTTCCAATCGTGATCATGGGTTCCTTCGCTGCGATTGTGGCTCTAGCTGTGCTAGATCCCGCTATGACCGGTGAACCAGCAAATCCTTTCGCCACACCATTGGAAATTTTGCCAGAGTGGTACTTGTATCCAGTATTCCAAATTTTGCGATCGCTTCCTAATAAACTTTTAGGAGTGTTAGCAATGGGTTCCGTACCAGTAGGACTAATTCTTGTTCCCTTTATTGAGAACGTCAACAAGTTCCAAAACCCCTTCCGCCGTCCAGTTGCAACTACAGTCTTCCTCTTTGGTACTCTTGTCACCCTGTGGCTGGGTATTGGTGCTGCCTTGCCATTGGATAAATCTTTGACCTTGGGACTATTCTAAATTAGTCACCACCAAGTGCTTTGACGCCTGTGAATTTCAAGAGCATATTCATATTACAGATATGCTTTTGGACAAAATCTACAGGCGTCAATTTTAATAGTTCAGATTGCATCCGTAATCTGGAGTTTTGGATTTAAAAGCTATTCCAAAATCTATAGCGTATAAACATTTTTCCTTTATTTAACGAAAGTTCCTAGTACAACAAGGC
>CAZZZY010000734.1:0-3555 GCA_964658545.1 uncultured Acetobacteraceae bacterium
TAGCTAAGAGAGTCTTTTGCGTTGGTGCTGGGCTTTGTCGTACAGGCTTGTTAAAGTTTTTAGCTAAGAAAGTCTTTTGCGTTGGTGCTGGGCTTTGTCGTACAAAATTTTGAGATGAAATGTCAGACGATTTTGTACTCTTAGGTGGTAATGGCGATTGCTTAAAACCTTGGGAGCGATACTTTGACTTTGGTATTGAAGGTGGAAATAAAACAAACAGCCAAGCTAGAAAAATCATTCCACCCAGTGCAAACAACAAACCAATGATTAGGATTAGTATCATTTTTACGCTCCCCTTTGATCATGGCTTACCTGTGCATATTTCTAAATTGTGATTCTTGTTGAGAATCCTGCTGAATTTGATGATGCATATCAACAACAGATTGAATTTTATCAAGTGCCTGTAACTGTTTCTCTGAAACGTTAGGCGATAAAACTCCATCAGTGAGAACAGCCTCGCCGTTTTTGGCACGAACGATTACATTATCGCCAAGGCGTTCAAAATCAAAATTTGTACTTTTAAAACTCTTGGAACCATCAGGGTTATCTTTGCCCAAGATATTCAGCATTGCTTTGACACTTTGCTCAATTGCTTGACCTTTAACATCCTCAACAGCAGCCCGTAGTTCAGTTCGAGTATTGTCAATAGCTGACTTGACACCCATAAGGCTTTGATCAACCGTGTTTTTAACACTATCTACCTGTGTACGTATCTCTTGAGTTAAGTTACCAACTTGTTGATTGAGTTCATTTCTTACACTGTCAGTCTGATATTTAACTTCATCCTTGAAGCTAGTAATTTGTTCATTAATTTGAGATTTAAGTGAAGTAATTTCCTTTCTGAGCTTCGTTACTTCGGGTGTCAGCACATCTTTAATCCGCTCAAAAACATTCTTGGCAGTTTGTTTTACCTTGTTCTCAACCGTACCCACCCAATTTTGAAGAACCGTATTTTGAACTTGTGGTAAAAACCGTTCATTTACCTGTGACAATGCTTTTTGGGTGTTTTCAATCAACTGTTGCTGCTTCTCCAAGGATTTACTCATTTCGGCAACTTGAGCAGCTAGTTGTGATAAAGATTCGGGTGAAAGCTGTTCTGATTTGATACTATCTACAAGTTTTTGTTGTTCGCTTAGTTTTTTCTGCAATACTTGCACTTGTTTTCCCAAAGCTTCTACACTGTAGATTCGCTCATTACTTACAACTTTATTTTTCTGTGATGCCGGAGCTAAACCTAATTTGTCAGTCAGTACTTCTCCATTTTTAATATGGAATACTTTTTCATTACCAATTTTAATAGAAATTGCACCTTGAGAATTTTTCGGGTCAGACAGAGCTTTTTTTAAGTTCTCTACTATCGTCGGCGTTAATAAGTTTTTAGAGGGTGATTCTCCCAACGTTCCTTGATAAACTTTGCTAGAGCTAGAGTAAATATGAATATCCTTGCTGGGATCTAATCTTTTTTCTTTAGCTTTTGCATGGATGAGTTTGAGAAGAGATTCTAAAATGTCTAGATAATCTCGCTTAATTTCTTTCGCTTCGCCATCATCAATCATTATTTTAGCCTTTGAGAATTGACTGAATTAACAGTTCAGGATTAATCGCTACTTCTGGCAAAACTATCCCACCGAGTTTATTAAGAACCTGTCTACCTTCAACTTCAATGTAAGCAAATTCTCCATCAATCATCACTGTTATCGATGATGTATTTTTTTCAGCAGGAGCCGGGATATAATCTTTCATCACACCATTTAATACAAAAAGATTGGCATCATCTGCATCGCCGCTATAGACTTCAATACACTCAGGAAGATAGTTAGCATCAAAAGGCAAGTTATCCCAACTATCAGCAGTGTTTAAAATCTCGCTTGGATATTTATCTGCTAGGGCTGCTATATCAGGAGGGAGTTTAGCAATTTGTTTTCTATCATAATCAGAGAGCGGGTAAAAATTACTTTGCGACATAAATTTTATCCTTCGGATTTTCAACTTTAATTTGATTCCAGACAATATTTATTTAAATCAGACTCGCATATGATGATAGCTGCTCTTGAGTTTCTATCAAAGGCAACAATTTTAATGCCTCTGCTCGACGAATTCTCATTTCTTCATCTGCTGGAGTTAAGAGAGTAGACTTTTTAGATAAAAACTTTTGAAACTCGTACCAAGCTTTCACACTGTCAACTTCCGATTGGATTTCATGTTGAGGAATCTTAATTGATTGCAAGATTGGCAAACTTATTTGACCACGAGAACGAAAACCGGGACTAATAATTACTGCTTTTCCCGATGGTAAGGTGTTAAATTGATTGACATCAAATAACTTGCGAGTACTGTTTTGGTCAGAATTAGAAATGCTTGCACCACCCTTGCCCCCTGATGAGCGAGAACGTTGCTTGTATTTAATTTCTTCCTCACCTAAAAACTTACTAAATCGTTCGGCGGCGACATCATCTTGGGGGTTAAAGAATGCTTTGGTCGCACAACCACCAAATATGGCATTAGTTGTATTTTCACCATAGGATTCAATCAGCATTGAGAGATTTTGTAATCCCAGTATCGATACCAATCCATCTTCCCGATTCTGATTCAGCCAATCAACCAGTGCTGGTAAATATAATGTAGGTAATTCATCAATCCCCAACACCAAAGGACAAGTACGTTTTAGAGCCACATTCCGGCTAACTAATAGATGTAGAATCGAGACTAACAAAGGGGCAATTACATCACGCTTTTCTTTATTCATCCCGAAAATCACCATCTGCCGCCCCTTCAAATCCAAAGGAATATTGGTTTTTCCACAGAACGCTGCTAATGCCGAGGGAACCATGAAGCGGCTGAACAATCCGCTAGCTGTACCGACAATACTAGCTGCTGTTTCTGGCGACCCTGCAACAGATACAAACTGTGCGAAAGCCTCTCTGACCATGAAATTCAGATTTTCTGCTTGCTCCATACGCTTAACTAACTTTGGCAACCCTAGTATTGCTTGGCACATCATGATATCTGGGTAAGGAGTTCCTTTCGCCAGCATGAAAACAGCTTGCACCAACTGGTCTCCAGCATTGCTAAAGAAGTTATTTCCAGAATTCTTTTCTCCAAGTTGAAAGTTGCGGTTGAGTGTAATCGCCAACTGTCGCGCCATTTCCGAGTCTTCATTATTACGAAGAAAGTCTATGGGGTTGGCAACCGCAGATTCCGCAAAACCTGGAGCTAAGACAGTAACTTGATAACCTCGCTCCAACGCATATCCTGCCAGTATTGGTGCTTGTCCCTTAGATGTAGCTTTTGCTGATTCTTGCTCACTGTACTTAAAATCATAAAGTACCAAGGGGAATCCCTGATCTATTGCCGAACGAATCATCGGATTAATCATTGAAAATGACTTTCCGCTCCCTGGGCCACCACAAACTAAAATTCCCCGTTGTGCTTCTGGAAAATAAAGGGTTTTGGCATCAAGAGGAATTTGGGTTTTTCTAATGCCATTGACAATTTCAGTTTTCGTATTCTTGGGAGTGCCAACATATAACGATACTTGGTTATGTTTGCGGCTAT
>CAZZZY010000735.1:0-3553 GCA_964658545.1 uncultured Acetobacteraceae bacterium
ATTCAAGCCAACCCCAATTGCATCATTGCCACCGCCCATGTAGACTCGTTCCCGATAGACCTCCCACTAGAACCCAACATCAGGGAACCAAACCGTAAAAGCGCGACCTACAGACAAATCTTCGACTCACTGACCACCGAACCTGGAAAATTCTTCTCTCGTCATAGTGGAATCGTTCTGTCAGCTAATATTGTTAAACCTGTCAAGAACAAAACTGAACTGGAGCTAGAAGTCTTAGAAGCTAACGAGGGAGGTAGTGATGGCATTATCAACGGTGGGCATACAGTTTTAGCTTTTGAGCAAGCGAAAAATTACAAATACGATTTAACCCAAGCCAGAGTAAAAGTTACGATTCACATCGGACTGACTGAAGAATCAGCCCTAGATATAGCCCTGGCCTCCAACACCACAACGCCAGTAGATTCTCGCTCCAAAGTCAACGCTAGGGGTGATTACAAATTCATCAAGCAGTATTTAGCTTCTTTAGAACAGAAAGAAGAGAGAAAATTTAGAATAGCCTATTACCAAAACCAAAGCAGCGCTCCCAGAAATGCCCAGTGCAATGTGAACCATTTGCTGAAGTTGATAAACTGCCTAGATAGAAACAGATACAACCCCGACGGCAATAAACGAACCAAACACCCAACAGGTACAAGTATCCCCTCTCAAATCACAGACACAGAAAGGGAAAGATTAACCGCCTTACTGCCTCTCTTGACTCAGGCTTTGTGGATAGAGCAAAGACTGTACGAAATAATCCAAGAACATATCAGCAACCCCAGAAGAAAGGGTGTGAACGATTTAGCATCAATAGATATACGAAAAACTACGTTGTTGCCTGACAGCAAGTACTCTTTTGGGTTTGGTGCGCCAACTGACCTGGCACTACCGATAATTGCGTCTTATCGGGTATTTTTAGACAAGGACTATAAATGGATTCTGCCGTTTAACGAATTCGCCGAAGATTTCCTCCAACACTTGTGGAATAACTATTTCCGCAAATACTTAGTGTCGGAGAAAACAGCAGGAAATACAGTCGGCACAAAAATCAGCCGCAATCAAGAGATTTGGGAAAGTCTTTATATTTCTGCACAAAGTTATCTCAATTCTTCCTTGGTGAAAATGGTTAAATCCGGTAAATCTAAAGAGTTAAAGCTAACACCAGGCTAAAAGTTAATAGGAGCAAAGGAGCGGTAAATAATCGCTCTTACATTTGATTTTACTTTGGATGTAGACAAGGAAGAAAACCCAAAAGGCGAACGCGTGAAAATTGTTATGTCAGGTAAATTCCTCCCTTACAAAAAATGGTAATTCTCTTGGGCGTAGATACTTTCAATTGAATTGCAAAGCGCCTGCAAGTGTTTGTTAATGTACATTAAACTTCATAAAAATAAGTACGGTGATTTAGTAGCTAATGCTGTTATTTTCCATAATGTGGTTGATTTAACTGAGGTTTTGCTTCAGCTTAGAAAAGAAGGTTTTTTTTGGGAGCGAGAAGATTTAGCAGCTTTGAGTCCTTATTTAACCAGTCACATCAAGCGTTTTGGTGATTATCTGATTGATCTTGATGCGATTCCACCAGCACTAGAGGAAAAGTTAAATTTAGGCTTTTGAGTAAATTTGTTACAAAACTTTACGTCGTGATAAATTTTGCGCGTATCTTGTCTTTACCCCGATCTGTTGCGAAAAGTGAATGATGTTACTAATAATACCCTGAATGGGAACACTAACTTTAAATCTGGTCGAGGAAGTTGTTAGTCATGAGAGTCATACCCTTTTTATTGATATTCACAAGTGGGTTATTAACTCCAGGGATGATGCGATCAGCGATCGCTCAGGTGACATCTGATGGTACAATCAACACCATTGTCAACCCAAATGGTAATAATTTCACAATTCTTAACGGTATTCAAAAAGGTAATAATTTATTTCATAGTTTCAGTAATTTCTCTGTGCCAACTGGCGGTTCAGCGACATTTGATTTAATTAATACACCAAATATCACTACCATATTTAGTCGGGTGACAGGTGGCAATATTTCCAATATTGATGGGTTAATTCAAACTCTCAATAGCAATAACCCGGTAAGTTTGTTTTTGATGAATCCGGCGGGGATTGTCTTTGGTCAAAATGCTTCGTTGAATATTGGCGGGTCTTTTGTGGGAACAACAGCGAATAGTATTAAGTTTGCTGATGGGGCGGAATTTAGTACGAATAATCCCGGTGCGTCACCGTTGTTGACGATTAGTGTACCAATTGGTTTACAGATGGGTAGTAATCCTGGAGCAATTCAAGTGCAAGGTGCCGGACACACCGGGCAATTTAGTGACTCGCTTCAGGTATCTGGGCTGAACCTTGGCACCACAGGCTTGCAAGTGCAACCCGGAAACACGCTGGCATTAGTGGGTGGAAATATTGCCCTGGATGGCGGCTTACTCTCGGCACCGGGAGGACGGATCGAGCTAGGCAGCGTCACGAGTGGCACTGTCGCCCTCAATTCAAACCCGCAGAGATTTGCCCTCAGCTATGCCAATGCTTCTGGTTTTGGCAATATTCAGCTGACGCAACGGGCACTTGCTTCGACCCAGGACTTGACCAACAGCAGTGGCGGCTCTATCCAACTGCAAGGAAAACAAGTCAGCTTGCGCGACGGCTCTCTGGTGCTGATTCAAAATCGCAGCAATCAGGCGGCAGGGGATATTACCGTCAATGCCACCGAGTCGCTGCAAATTATCGGCAAGTCACCAGATTTCACGGCATCCAGCGCTTTGGTGAACGAAACCGTCGCGGGTGGGGCTGGCGGGAATATTGTGATCAGCGCACCACAATTTCTGATCGATCAGGGCGGGTTTGTGCTGAGTCGCACCTATAGCTCGGCTCCAGGCGGCAACATTGTGGTGAACGCCAATCAGATGGTGGTCAACGGCTTTGCCGCCAATGACTCCGATGGATTTAGATCAGGCAGTTTGCTGCTGGCATCATCGAATGGCAGCGGCAAGGGTGGTAATGTTGACATCACCACTCAGAACCTGTCGATCTTGTCCGGGAGTAGGGTGTCAGCCAGCCCCACGAGTTCCGGTGTTGGCGGGGATGTTACCGTAACTGCCGATTCTATTCAGATAGACGGTGGTACGCGAAGCTCGACTAACACTGCCCTGTCAACAACAGCATCAGGCACGGCGAATGCAGGGGATCTGACGTTGAATACTCGGACGCTATCAGTACAATCAGGTGCGGTTTTATCGGTTTCTAGCTTCGGCTCTGGAAATTCTGGGTCGCTCACGGTGAATGCCTCAAAGTCGATCGATGTCAACGGGACAAGGCAAACACTAATTGGTGCCTCCATTCTTGCCTTCTTCGATCCAAATACCCTTGCCAATGCAGGGAGAATCACACTGAATACGCCTGTGCTGACCGTTAGCAACGCTGGAATCGTCTTGATTGATAATCAAGGATTGGGCAATGCTGGCAGCTTAACCGTGAATGCTCAATGGCTGCAACTTGATGCCGGGGGCAGCATTTTGGCATCGACAAGATCAGGCAACGGCGGCAA